>PEWF01000057.1 GCA_002779595.1 archaeon CG07_land_8_20_14_0_80_38_8
TATTCGGTGAGGGTGATTTGAGACGGGCTGAGAGGTTCGCTGGTGAGTTTAGCAGGAATTTAAAAGTTAATGTTAACTTTAAAAGAGATTACTCAAACTACAGGGGAAGCGAGTTAACGTATAGCAGCCCTATTTTTTATGTGGAGAATGTTGGATTATCAAAGGAAGAAGTTGCTGATGCTGCCAATACTATTAAGGGAATACTTGAAGATTTCTATAATATTTTATGATTCGTCCTGCTCATATTTTGTTTTATTTTTTATGCTTGTTTCTGCTTTTCCCAATTCTGAGCCTAAATATATTAAGTGGCTTGGGCTGGTTGGCGCGCCTTTCTGTGCTATCTGCGCGTAAACTTCTTTTGCTGTTTTTCCTTCGTAAGTGTTAAGTTCTGAATTGTCCTTCGGATGCAAATGCTTTGCAATGATTTTATCATTTTCAGTTCTTATTACATAATTGCCTCTTGCATCATTAAAATTATCAGCGTATTGGTGGTATTTTTCAAGCATTTCTTTGACCTGCTCGTAGTAATGGCTGTAAATTTGCGCAGAGCCTGACATAATAGTCAAAACTCCTGGTTCAATTCCTATATTATCTGCTATTTCTTTCTGTATTGCTGCGCATCCGTAAGCGTTTTCAGGCCATCCCTGCGTCATGTCATGCGAGCGGAAGAATACTGTAAGGTTTAGTTTCTCGTCCTGAACAATTGCCTGTAGGAATACTAAGCAAGGGCTTGATTTATGCTTTCTCATTAATTCGTCCTGCACGTGCCAGGTTATTGCAACGCACGCTTTTGAGTAAACATCCCTTTTTAGCACGTCAATAATGTCTTTTATCTGGTTTACTTCAGCAAAGTCCTCGTTCAAGTATTTCACGTTCGCATCAATCCATGAGCCTTTGCCGAATTCGTAATCCCTGTATTCCTCAGTATTCACTAATTCTTTTATAGGATTTGCAGGCGCCACGTACGCCCTTAATTTGTTGCCATAAGTGTAGGCTTTCCCTTCAGGCAATAATGGCGACAATATTTCTGCCTTGTAAGCGTTAATCTTTTCCTCTGTTAACGGCACGAGGAACGGGTTAATTGTCAAGTCCATATTCTGGGAGTCGTGTATTACTACTGTCATATCATTTATTTCTTTAACCCACCTGTCAGTGTTCGCGTTCATCAAATTCTTCCTGCCGTAAGTGTTAATTGAGTGTATCATTTTTATCCACGAGTCTGGAATGTTTGAGCCGTGGACTAATATTGGCCCTCCCTCGTAAGGCTGTGTTTCTTCCTGTTTTTCGTAATCGAATGTTACTGGTTCGTTCATGAATGGTTTTTCGCGTTTCGTTTTCATTATCTTGTTGGCTTCTTCAATTTTTTCCTTTAATGGCGCGTTCGGCATTGTCTTGTTCAGGTCTATTAGTTCAACATTTTTCCTTGCTTTATTGATTAATTCTGTGGGTATATTATTGTCAAAGTGCACTGCTGTTTCGAATCCTGGGATTTTCCTTTCTTCATTTATTCCTTTTTCGAAGAACAGCCTTATCGCGTTCGCTGATGTGAGTTCAGTTTTCGTGTCGCATCCTTTTTTTGACGCGTACTCTTCTCCCATTAATATTATGAATCTTATGTGAGGGTTGGCTAATAAGTTGCGAACCATTCCTTCAAGCCCTGCTGGCGTGTAAAAATTCGCTGCTATTGCAAGGTTTTCCTTGTCCAAGTACGGGAGCACTGCGTCCCTCATTGTCCATAAGAATGTTACTGCAAAGTTCGCAGTTGTGACTCTTAATTCATTATTGTGCGGGAATCCTATCCTGTCCCTTACTGATACTGGCCATCCTTTCTCGCCGTTAGAGCCTGTCTGGTTCTTTATTGATTCGATTAATTTCATTATTACTTTTTTGGAAAAATTTGCGCTTTTTAATTTCTTCCTATTTTAGATTCATTTTGATTGCTTTTTTTATTTCTGCCCTGCTGGGGTTCTCGGCGAAGAATAATGTTTCATCATTTAATGCTATGCTTGGAGTTTCCATTACCTGATACATTAACCCTTCCAATGGGTCTTCCTTAATGTTCACGATTTTGAATTCTAATCCTAATTCTTTGCTTATTTCTTCGCATTTTTCCTTGACTTTCGGGCAGTTTGGGCAGTTTGGCATTGTGAATACTGTTAATACGTTATTGTTTGCATTTTTCTTTGTCATAATTCGTACCTCTGCCTGTCTTTCATTTCTGCTTTTTTGCCTGCATTCCATGCTTTTACAGGAGTTAAATAGCCTGTCACTCTTGAGTACCATTCAACGTTTTTGCTTCCGCATCCAGGGCACGCGTTTTTCATGCCGTTGCTCATTCTTCCGCAGTCCGCGCAGTGGGTCATATCTTTTGTTAGTGAGAAGTATGAGCATAATGTTTTCTGGGCTACGTTTTTCACGAAGCTCCTGATTGCTTCAGGGTCAGGGTCTTTTTCTCCCATGAATATGTGCGTAATGGCTCCGCCCATTAGTAATGGGTGAAAGCTGCTTTCTATTTTTATTCTCTGCCATAATGGTATTTTTGCTCCTACGAATACGTGGCTGCTGTTAGTGTAGTAAACGTTCTTTGTGCCTCTTATTCCTTTTGCAGTATTTTCCTTTATTTTCTGGTCTAATTGTGCAAATCTTGTGGCTGCACTCTCTGCAGGCGTCTGCACAAGGCTCCATTTACTGTCTGTTGTTTTCTGCATCCTGAAAGTTTTGTCTTTCAAATGGTTTAATATTTTCAGCCCGTACTTCCACGCGTCACGGTTTTCATGCATTTCATAGCCTGTCATGTACTTTACTAATTCGTTTAATCCTACGAATCCTATTGTGTTAGTGCTTGTGTCTATGTCAAAGTATGGTTCCCCGTCAAATTCCTGCGTGAGGAACGGCGCCCCCCCGTTTAATAAGTATTTTCTTAAAATTTTTCTTTTAGCGTCAAAAACTCTTTTTGCTATTTCAAATTTTTCGTCTATTATTCCCATTAATTCTTCCTGGTTTCCTTTGCTTTCATAAGCGCATCTTGGCAAGTTTATGCTTACAGTCTGCAGGCTTCCGAATCTTAATTTTCCTTCTTCCACTTGCTTCATCTGCTTGCTGTCTGGTATTAGGAAGTAGCGGCAGCACTGGCTTTGGACTGCGTCTGGCATGTATGGTGCTGCGAGGTTCAGGAAGTATGGCACTCCGTATTTCGCGGTGAGTTTTGAAATTTCGAGCAGTTCTTTGTCAAATTTTTTGCTTCTTACAACGTTTCTTCTGAGTTTGAATTCCGGCTTTGGGAAGTTGAAGCTTTTGCCGTTATAATCTCCTTCCATGTAAGTGTCTATGAATGCGTTGAATATTTTTTTGGATTCATCCTCAAAATCAGCATAAGTCACTCCTTCCTTTATTACTCCTCCTGGAAGCACAGCGTTTTGTTTTTTCAGGAAGTCAGGGGCTTCGAATTCTAGGCTGACGCTTGTGAAAGCGGTTTGTCCGCCTCTGCTGAAATTAGTCATTGATAATTCGTAAATGAAGTACTGGATTATTTGCTTTATTTCGTCATATGTCAGCCCTTTAGCGTAAGGCGCTAATATTACGTTCAGGAAATCGTATCCCTGCCCTCCGCTGAAGCTTGTCTGGCTGGTTTGCAGAACTTTTGCCAGTTGCATGACTGCTGAATTTAAATGCTTGGCAGGCCCTGCCACTGCTGTGCTTATTCCCTTGCCGTCTGTTTTGACTCCGTGTTTCAGGAATAATCTTGCAGGCACTTCAAAGCAGAACGGCCTAGTTATGAAATAGTCCAAATCGTGGATGTGTATTTTTCCTTCCAAGTGCTCCCTGCTTGCTTCTTTTGGTATGACTTTTAATAATGCGTATTCCTTGGCTACCCTGTCGCCCATTGCTTTATGCACGAATCCTGGATTGTAGTAAGTGTTAGCGTTCTCATCGTCCATGTTGAATATTAACTGCGTAACGTCATAAACCGGCAGCCCTACCCGCGTGTATTTGTCCCTTGCATCTGTTAATCCGTACTGCAGCAGTTTCACATTGGTTAATTCCCTTATTAACGGCCCGCTTACGTATTCTACGTTCAGGTTTTCAAGCTCTTCCCTTACTTCGCTGGCTATTTTTCTTGCAAGATTTTTCGGCAAATCAGCTTCTTTCATTAAACTGTTGACTATTTTGTCATTTTCCTGCTCTTCAATTCTCCCTTCGCTGGTTCTGACATAAATTTTTTTCATAACAGTATGTAATAACATTGGGCGCGTTTTTTAAATTATTACTCCTAATCGATACAATTAATAGAATATATATGATGCACTTACGTATTGGCTGCCGATATACTTAGGAATTCCCTGATAAATGGCATGAATCCTGTTCTTTCTGCATCTCCTTTGAAGAAAACCTTTGTCTCGCCTGTTAGTCTCCAGTTTTTCAGGAAATAATTGTTTTTGAAGGTGATGAACCTCTTTTTCGGGGTGTTTTTCATGCGCTCCCAATAGGCAGTTTTCGGCAGCCGCGTGTAATACATTGGGTCATAAATGATAAATTCGTCCATTTTGGGGTTGTATTCAGTGATTATTATCCATCCCATCCCCGCATTATTCTGCTTGTACAAATAATTTAGGTTCATGAACGCCATTACAGGGTTTTTTTCCAGCTCTTTTATAAGTGCTTTTTCAATTTCAACTATTATTTCTTCCTT
>PEWF01000015.1:0-328 GCA_002779595.1 archaeon CG07_land_8_20_14_0_80_38_8
TATATCTATCTTTGCGGATTTAATTTTATTAAACAACCAAAGAGGAAAATCAGATGGTACGATTACCTTTTTTTTCTTAGTCAGCAGATATTTTATCAATGCCTCAAATACATTTTTATCAGTTTGAGATAAACTTTCGGCAGTCCGAACTATACATCGATGGCAGTATTTTTTTAAATAGTCATAATCATACGGGGGCGCATAAATAATCTCTTGCCGACCGCTCTTTATAAAAATAACATTGGAGGGAATATGTATGCCTAATTTTTTATAAATAAACGGCGATTTATAAGTGTTGGCATAGTGAAGGTATAAAATACCTTTTTTA
>PEWF01000015.1:377-4613 GCA_002779595.1 archaeon CG07_land_8_20_14_0_80_38_8
GTAAGAGGCAGGAAATGATTAACAAGTCGCCATGGATTTCGTTCATAGAATTTGGAGGGTGCAACGGTTGCACTCTTGAAATACTTTCAGCAATTACTCCGAAGTATGATTTAGAAAGGTTCGGGATAAAAATAGTGGGCAATCCAAAACATGCAGATATATTAGTGGTTTCAGGAACAATTAACACAAAAAGTCTTGAAAGATTAAAGAGGATTATAAGCCAGGTTCCAAAACCAAGGTACGTAATAGCAATGGGTTCGTGCGCAATAAGCGGGGGAATATCAAGGCTAAGCTATAATTCAAAAGGGCCTCTTGATAAAATAGTAAAAGTTGACATGTACATTCCAGGATGCCCTGCAAAGCCTGAAGCAATAATTCACGGCATCCTGAATCTCATAAAAGGGTGGGAAAAATGAAAAGGCTTATTGCAATAGTGTGCATTGACAGAATATTTGCTTTTGAGTTAATATACTATTATGATATTAACGGTAAAATAATTCATGAAGAAAAAAAAGTAAGCAAGAAAAAGCCTGCTGCGGATTCAGTGTGCAGGGAATTTCCAGTTGCTGACTTTTATGAAAGGGAAATTCATGAATTTTTCGGAATAAAATTCAGGAACGGCAGTAACGAGCACCTTTTCCTGCCGGAAAATGATGAAATAAAAAAACCTTTGCTGAAGAAGAAGGTGAATAAAAATGCATGACTTGACGTTTCCAATAGGGCCGCAGCACCCGGGAGTGAAAGAACCTGTATTCTTTAAAATATACCTGGACGGCGACATAATTTCTGACTTAAAGTTTGGAGGAGGGTATGTTCACAGGGGAATGGAGAAATTAATGGAAAACCAGGAGGTTTTAAAGGCTGCGCACACTGCCGAGAAAATATGCGGAATATGCAGTTATGCCCACAGCGCGTGCATTACTTATGCTGCTGAATCTATCTTAAAAATTAATACTAGCACGAGCGTTAAAATGACAAGAATGGTTATTGCCGAGCTTGAAAGAATACACTCCCACTTGTTATGGATGGGTTTCCTTTTTCATGACATAGGTTATGAAACATTATTCATGTACTTCTGGAGGGAGCGCTCAAAAATAGTTGACTTATTTGAGGAATTAACCGGGCAGAGGATTCATCATGCAATAAATTTCATAGGAACAACCAAAATAAATATTTCCAAAAAAAATAATGTGATGCAGATTCTTGATGAATTAAATGAAAAATTATTAGCCTACAAGAAAGAAGTATTGAGCAATGAAGTAATCACGTCAAGATTCAATAAAAAAGGAGTAATAACCAAGGATTTGGCTGAGAAATACTGCATTGTGGGCCCCACTGCCAGGGCTTCTGGCATTGATTTTGACGTAAGGAGCACTGGTTATGAAGGGTATGATTTGATAAAATTCAAGCCAGTAACTGGAAGCAAAGGGGATGTGAGTGAAAGGTTAAGAATCAGGATTGATGAAATTTTTGAATCAATAAATATAATAAAACAAGCACTGGCTTTAATAAAAGAGCCTGTTGAAAAGGATAAATCCACTTATATTAAAAGAGGGGAAGGTTATGCAAGGATTGAAGCCCCAAGAGGGGAATTATTTTATTATGTAAGCGTGAAGCGCAATGAAATATTAAGGGTTAAAGTGAAAACTCCTACTTTTAACAATTTCCCTGTTCTTAAACCTTTGATTGTCGGGAGCGAGTTGGGGGATTTGCCGGTAATAGTTGCAAGCATTGACCCGTGCATTGGATGCATGGAAAGAGTAATGATTGTCAAAGACAGCAAGCAGAAAATAATGTCAAAGCATGATTTTATGGAGATGTGCGGTTATGAACATAAGCATTGAGTTAATAATATTAGTATTATGTCCTTTCCTTGCCCTGCTAAGCAGCGGAGTATTCAGGAAATTATTCGCAAGGTTTCAGAACAGGAAAGGCCCTCCTGTTATCCAGCCGTTTTATGACATAATCAAGCTTTGGGGCAAAGAAAGAATTGAATCTGATGAGAGCAGGAATATTATTTTTTATTCAGGGTTATTCATTGCGATTATTTTCCTGATAATACTTTATCTCATATTCTTCGGGGTGATAAAATTTGAATACGACTTCATAGTGTTCATTTACTTGATAGTAAGCGTTGAAGTCGCAGTAATCTGCAGCGCTTTTGCAAGCAGGAACATTTTCAGTTACGTTGCTTCAATGAGGGAATTAGTGTTAATGCTCGGCTACGAATTAATAATTGCTTTTTCAGTAATAAACATTATCAGCATTTCAGGAGTGTTGAGCATTTCATCAGTCCAGAGCATGATTTTCAGCGCGCCTGTATCAATAATTTTCCTCTTATTTTCAGGGCTGGCTGTTTTAAGAATAACTCCTTATGACACTGCCAGCGCAAGCACTGAAATAAGTTCGGGAATGGCTTCAGAGTTCAGCGGGAAAATCCTGATGCTTTACTTATTAGTTGAAAAATTAAAGGATTTCATGTATTATCTGCTAATATCAAGAATAATAATCGGGTGGAATATTTATACTCCGCTAATCTTGCTGGGATTATTATTCGCGTATGCTTTAATTAATGCCTCCTCGGCAAGGTATAATTTCATGCTCAGCGCCAAAAAATTATTTATTGCAGCAGTGCTTTCATTAATTAATATTGGGGTGATTGGATTATGATAATTAGTGAAGCGCTGAAAAATCTTGTGAAAAAGCCCTTCACAATAGATTATCCCAAAGGCAGGGCAAAAAAAATGCCTGAATTATTCAGGGGGAAGCACGTGTTTCACAGGGATAAGTGCATTGGGTGCGGATTGTGCGAAAAAAACTGCCCCAGTGAATGCATCAAAGTAAGGAAAGAGGAAAAAAGGATAACAATAAGGTTAGACACGTGCATTTTTTGCGGATTATGCAGGGATGTGTGCCCTGTTGATGCAATTGAATTCTCAGACAAATTTGAGCTCTCAACAAAGGACAAGGAGGAATTATTCGTTGATTAATTTCCTGACCTGCGAAATAATTTCTTCTTTCTTTTCTTTTAATTCCATGCTCAGCCCTTTTCCGTATCCTGTATTTTTCGGCTGAATGCCTATTATTTTTATTATTTTGCAGAAATTTTCAAGGACGAATACGCTGACATTATGGGTTGTGCTCAAAGCGAATTCAGCAATTTCTTCAGTATTGAATTCCCTGACGCTTCCGGGCTCAGCATTGAAATCCACAGCATCAACAATTATGACTTCGTCCCCTTCATTTATGAAATTTTCAGGATTAGTGAAAGCTTTAACAGCCCCGATTTGTTCAGCCAATTCCAAGGCAATGGAATCATCTTCTCGCATTTCATTGCCAACAGAGATTATCTTCATTTTTTTTCAACTGCCATTGCGTAATGAATAAAAACAATGTCGTCAGGCTTTGCATCATTAACCCACCCTTTAAGGACTTTTTCCGTTTCATTCCCGCAAGAAACTTCGTAATAATCTTTATTCACGCTTTTAACAATACCTTCATGAACCCTGCAAAGCTCTTTCTGGAATCCTGTCAAGTGCTCAAAACCTTCGGAGCATGAATCAATTAATTCATTATGGACAACATGAAAATATTGTTTTATTGTATTAATATTCCAGTAATTCTTTGATATTTTTTTTAAAGGAAGTATTGCTCTGTAAAAAATTCTTTCAATAAATTCTCTGTCAACGCTAATTTTTTCATAAAGCATACAATCAATCTTTGACAATTCGCTGCAGTTAATTTCACCTCTTTGGAGCATGAAATCAGCGCAGGGCCTCGCATACCTTAAAAAGTAAATTTCGGGCATCATTTAACCGCCTCAAAAATCTTCAAAGCCTCGCCTTTCGGGACTTTTCTAACAGCGTAATTGGACTGGACTAATACGTAATCCCCTTCTTCAGCTTCAACCAATAGTTTGCACTTTCTTCCTTCGCCGTTGTAAGAAACTACTGCACTACCTTCTTTTATACTGACAATTAATCCTGGAATAGCAAAGCACATTACTTCCAAAGTGAACAATTCATTATTTAAAAAAATATGGAATTAAACAAAGGATAATACCATAAAAGTAATAAATAAGTGCATAATAATTAATGTTTATGTACGAGGAATTGTTCAATCCGTTCGCTGATGAAGTTAATTACATTATTGTGCCTTTGAGTAAGGCAGCGAAGGGTTTGTACCTTATTGGCGGCTACGTTTACAGGAATATTATCAGCAGATTGTATAATATTG
>PEWF01000049.1 GCA_002779595.1 archaeon CG07_land_8_20_14_0_80_38_8
TCGTGCGCAAAGTCATTGAGGATTTGGAGGAGAAGAAGAAAAGCGTTAAAGTTTTCCATTACGACTTTAATTTTAACACTCTGAACGATTTGAGGAACCTTCCGAGCGAGAAAAAAGCCAAGAAAGAAATAATTGTCGTGATTGACAGGTTTGAATTAATACTTTCATTGTCAAATTTGCTGCAGAGGAAGATTCTGAAAGTGATGAGCGATTTGTGCAAAGCAAAAATTACTTTATTAATCACTTCCACTGATGATTTGCTTAAAAAAATTAAGAACATTGACGAGGGCGTGAAAAAGTATTTCAGGGTTCTGGACGTTCCGCCAATGACTTATGAAGAGACTGAAAAATTAGTAATCAGCAGGCTGAACGAAGTAAGAACCAAGAATAAGGAATCAATCCACCCGTTCACAGAGAATGAGATTAAGGCAATGTATAAGAATGCGAAAGGAAATCCTCGAATGGTTTTAATGCTCTGCGCGAGCCTGTTTGAGGAAAAATTATGAAGTATGAGTTAAGAACAGCCTTTTTAATGCTTGGGTTGTTCTTTTTCGCCCAAATCACCGGCTTATTCATCATTAACCAAAATTTTGAACATTACGGCGTTGAAAACTTCAGGAATAATGAATTATTCTCTGACGCCATATTCACCCTGCCAGTTTCAATAATAATATTCTCATTATTGTTCCTGCTCATTTACAAATTAAACATGAAAAAATTATTAATCGTCTGGTACGCGTTCGCATTCATTGCCTGCGTAACAATTTCATTGTCAAGTTTTATTAATTTTTATTATGCAGTATTCATCAGCGCGTGCTTATTATTATTAAAATTCGTTTCAAATGATGACTTCCTACACAACATGCTTGAATTGCTGGTTTACGGGGGCATAGCAGTTGTAGTAATCCCATTATTAAGCCCTGTCTCGGCAATATTATTATTAATCATTATCAGCATTTACGATTTCATAGCAGTTTACTTCTCCAAGCACATGATAATTTTGGCAAAAACGCAGTTCGCCCTGAACATTTTTTCAGGATTACAAATCAGGACAGGCGGCAAAGGTGCAATACTAGGCGGCGGCGACATAGCATTCCCCTTAATACTTGCAGGGGTAATGCTCAGGGATTACTCCGCAATAAACGCGATACTTATCATTTACGGCTCGCTAATAGGATTAACAATATTGATACTAACAGGAGAGGATGACAAGTTTTATCCTGCAATGCCTTTTATCACAATGGGATGCTTGTTCGGCTACGTATTAGGATTATTTTTTCTTTAACAACTGCTTCAATACTCTTTCTTCACGCTCTTCCAGATTCATAATCTTATTTTCCAGATTCTTAATGCTTGAAACGTTCTTTTCAGTTGAAGAAACAATTTTTGCCAGCAGCCTAATGCTCAGCAGTAAACCAATTAATACTCCAATATTAATCCCCAACACTAATAATGTGGTTAAATCCAAAGCCATATTATTTTAATAATAATCACTCTTTTAAGAATGTTTTCAGCAGGTTCATGATTAATGATGCAATGTTGGAGTAAGTAATGTCATATTCTTTTCCGCTGAATTCAACGAAGTCAATGCTGATTAAATTATTATTCCTGCATAATTTCACAAGCAAATCATTATAATATTCCAGGCTTTTGCCGAAAGGCTCAGGAGTTGAACATGTCGGCACGTGCACGCAGTCAACAACGTCAATGTCAAAACTGATGTAAATATTCTTGTTTTTCAAATCAAGGCTTTCATGAATTTTCAAGCCATGCTCTTCCATGAATTCGTGCTCCTCTCCAGAGAAAACCCTCTGCCCGATTAAGTGAATATTCTCAGCAGGCACTTCGTCAACAATTTTCCTTAAAAAGCAGGCATTATCCTCTCCTTTGCTTCTTGCATCAGCGTGCGCGTCAAAAATTATTACGTGCAAATCCTTCACACTCTTGTTCAGCACTTTCACTGCATCATAAGTTATAGTGTGCTCCCCTCCAATAATGAAGAATTTCTGCATTACTCTCCTGCTTAATAATCTGCCTAAATTCTTCGCATTGCCCGAATCATGAATGCGTAACTCGTCAAAAACGTTCAAGCCAGTAAGTGGGTCATAATCATACTTATTATTAAGGCTGAATCTTAGCAAGTCAGGCGCTTTGCGCGCCAGAGGATTGGGAGTTTTTGACCTGGCAAGAGGTGCTCCTGCAAATACTATTTCAGCTTCTTCAAAATTGTACACAGAATTGTCTATTTTCATTCAAAGTCCTGCTTTGAAACTTTTACAAAATCAGGATATATTAGCAGGAAGTTTTCTTCCAAGCCTACAATGTCCCCTCCTATTGCCTCGCAAGTCTTTTTAATCTTGGAAATAGCCCTTTTCAGCTCTGTCAAGTCCTTGCTCCTTAAAGGCTTGATGTTGGCAAAAATAATTGCATTGCCCTCCCTTACGTAATCAATAATTGTCTTAATATCCGCGTAATCATTTAATATGAAATATTTTATTACTAATTTGTCCTTGTCAGCATTTTTCTGGGGCTTTACTTCAACGTATTCATCGTCAGAACCCTGCATTTCATCATCATAAGAAATGTGGGTTGTCCCGATTAACTTTTCAGTGAATTTTTTTAAACCTTTAAACACCATTTTTTTCATCACCTAATATTTACTAATTATTAGATAGTTACCTTCTTTATATATTTTATGATGATTCAAGTAATGACACAATATTCCATACCTGCATCCTTGTATAAGCCGGGACTTGGGCATTATCAGCCAGTAAATCCAGGTTCTGGATGGCAGTGTCAATCCTGACTTTCTCGTCACCATCACCCAATAATATTTTCTTGGTTCTCTCGCAGGTAATTTTCACATTCTTGGGAACGCTTTCATCATCTAAAATTTCATCCAATAATTCAATGCATGACTGCATATTTCCTGACAAAGTGCTCATTATATTATTTTCACCCTTTGACCATTTTCATAACTTTCTTCTGAATCTCGGATGTTTTAGTGCTTATTTTGTCAACTTGTTTGTCAACCACGCTCAGCCTTAAATCCAAATCCTGCTTCTTGTCATTCAGTGAATTTTTCAGCGAGTCAGAATCTTTCTTAACCATTACGTTGCCTATAATTTCATAAACGTCCCCTTCAATAACTTTGTCCAATTCTTCAAGAGAGTGCTCAATTTCCAGAATCTGAGACTGCAACTGCTGCTTCTGCATTGTCAATAACTGCAGTTGCTGCTGGTATTGCTGCAACTTTTCAACATCTTCCCTTGCTTTTTTCGGAACTTCAATTGCCATAATTTATTCAACTCCTTATCTTAACTGCTTTCTCAGAAGCAATTATCAGCCTGAGCAAATTATTACTTGCTGCCCTTAAAGCATTCGCGTCATCAGCTTCCACGCGCGCAATTAATTCACCTTCTTTTTTTTCAAGATTCACTCTTGAACGCTCTGACACTGTCTTTTTCAGTTCAGGACTCACAGCGTCAAACAAGAGCCCTGCATTACTTGTTCTTATTATTATCTTATTCTCGTAATTCATAACGCTTTTACTTTTCTCTCAACATTTGTTGACTTTTTTAACAATATTTTTGAACCGCAAAAAGGGCACCTGATTCTCTTATTCAAATTCTCATCAGTCACGTCCTTCCTGCACTGCAAACATACGTATTCCATAATTTTTAACACCTTTTTTTTTTACTGCAGCGTGTATGCTTTACCGGTTATTTTACTCCTGCACTTCCTGCAGACATAAATGCCTTTGGCAACACGTTTAACATTTCCTGTCCTGCAAACAGGGCATGCCTGTTTTGCCTTCTGCAATTTTTCAACATTAGCCACTGCTTTCCTGATTTTTGCGCCGTATCTCGCGCCAAATCTTCCTGCTGAACCAACTTTTTTAGTCGCCATAATTCACTCACGCGTGCTTATACCTTCCTGTTATTTCAATTAAATCAACGTGCCCGAGGAAAACTGCCCTGCAGCAGAACCTTTCCAATCCCAGCTCATCCAATGCTTTCTTCACACCTTTCTCTTCTTTAAGTTTCTGGAACTTCTCCCATAAATGAGCAATGGGTTTTCCGCACGTGAAACACCTGATAGGAACAATCAATTTATCAATTCACCTCTTACTCTTCTGCCTTCTTGCCCTTGCAGCACTCCTGTAAGGCTTTTTAGGCTCCTTCCTCCTTATATCTGCCACTAATAAGTGCCTGTCATAATCCAAAAACGTTTTTTTCAACGCGTCCTTTTTCGAAAATTCAACTAATACTTTTGCAAGCGCTAACCTTGCAGCTTCCGCTTGGCTCTGCCAGCCTCCTCCTCTCACCTTAATATTAACATCAATTTTTTCAGCCAACTCACCTGCTAACTGCAAAGGCTCCATTATTTTCAAACGGCTGATTTCATTGCCGTAAACTTTCAGATTCATGCTGTTAATCCTGATTACTCCCTTGCCCTTTTTCAATACTGCGCTTGCTATGCTGGTCTTCCTCTTCCCGCTCTTTATAATATTCTTATCAACTGCCATTACCACTTGCCTCCTAACTGCTTGCAGACATCGCTGACTTTAAC
>PEWF01000062.1 GCA_002779595.1 archaeon CG07_land_8_20_14_0_80_38_8
ATTTCTGTAAATTCCCAACTCTTTCAAAATTTTAGCAATTATTCTATAACTGCAATTGATTTTTTCTTTCAATGCCAGAATGAAAAATAAAGCATGCTGGCTGAAAGTTTTCTTGCTGAACTTGCAAGAATATCTTCTTAATCCAATTCTATCCAAGTAAATCTTGACTTTTTCATAGAATGGCAAAGTATATATTTTGCAGATGTTATCCATTTTATATCACGAGTTTTATCTTTAAGCGAGCTTCCAACTCGCTAAAGATTTTTTTATTATTAAAAATAAATCACTTAAATATTATAAGGATTTACTGAGGATTTCTACAAAGCCTTAATTAAGCATAGAAATGAAAATGGAGGTCTTCTTCTATGTATCTGATTCTTTTAAAGAATTTATGAACTAGTTTAAGGCTTCTTTTATGATACTCAGGCAAGAATCCATGTATTCTTCTTGTCCCGCCTTCCCTTCTATCATCAAATTCTGCTATTAAATTATTAGGATAATAATTAAGTGCATCATATTTTATGATTAATTGATAAACTATTTTATCCGTGCCAATTTCATTAATCATTTTTATTCTTAGGAGTATTGCATTATCAAAGTCTTTCATTGTTTTGTGTTTTTTCCATTCTCCTTCAATTATTAAGTAAGAAGAAGTATTCACATCACTAGGTTGTATGAAATCATTAATTCTGGACGTTTTCTTTTTATTATTTATGGGCAGGTTCTCTAATGATTCTTCCAAATCCACATAATTAATATTATCTGCAAAGGCAAGCACATTACTCATTATCTAAAAATGATTAAGCAGTAATGTTTTTATAAACATTTGTAACAATTTATCGGTGAGGAAAATAATTGCTGAATTTACAGAATGTGTGAATCGATAGTTTTATAATAATTTTATTGTTAATTTATTATTCATGAAAGATAGTAAGAGATTGCCTGCGAGTACTGGAGGTATTGTGCAGTACTTTGATGATGCTGAGGCAAAATCCCATCTGACCCCGAAACAAGTTATTATCTTAACCGGAGTCCTGATTATTATAGTGTTATTATTAAAGTGGACTAACCTCTTTGGGATTTGAAGAACAATCTTTTAAAATGCCTGATTAATTACTTTTTATTATGCAGTTTTTTAAATCATTATTTGAACCGGGAGTAGTGGCATTAATTGGTGCGAGCGAGAAGAAAGGAAAAGTCGGCAACGTAATTTTTAACAATTTATTAAAGGCAGATGTTAAAGTCGTGCCAGTCAATATTAATACTAATCATTTCGGATTGTTCACCAAAGTTTATGAAAGAGTTACTGATTATGAAGGCAGTGTTGACTTGGCAATTATTGCCATTCCTGCGCGCTTCGTGCCAAGCGCTTTAAAGGATTGCGGGGAAAAAGGCATTAAAGCAGTCATTATCATAAGCGCTGGTTTTGAGGAAGCGGGGAATAATGAATTATCCGATGAAATCCGGAAAATCTGCGCGGGTTATAACATTGAAGTATTAGGTCCTAATTGTTTAGGAATTATTAATGCAAAGAATAAGCTGAATGCAAGTTTTTTTGAGGGAATGGTTCCTTATGAAAAGATTGCTTTCGTGTCGCAGTCAGGGGCTCTGGGAGTTGCAGTACTGGATGAAATTATTAATTCAGGGAATGGTTTGAGCAAATTCTGAAGCGTGGGCAACATGCTTAACACTTATTTTTATGAAATAGTGCAGTTCCTTGAAGAGGATGAGGATACTGACATAATCTGTTTATACGTTGAAGGTTTGAAGAAGGGCAAGGAATTCATACGCGTCATGAAGCACGTGAAGAAGCCAGTAATTATATTAAAAGCAGGCAATACGAAGAGCGGTTCCAAAGCAATAAACAGCCACACCGGCAGTTTAGCAGGAAGCAGCAGGGTTTATAAGGGAGTTTTCAGGCAGTTAAGGGTTTTCAGCGCGGACAATATTAGTGAAATGTTTTCACTGGCTCACTTGTTAATGGTTAATAAAAAATCTGAAGGGAATAATGTATGCATTGTTACTAATGCTGGAGGGGGGGGTGTTCTGGCAACTGATGCTTGCGAAACTAACGGATTGAACATTCCAGCCATTCCTTTAATTGTCAGGAAAGAATTAGATAAATTCCTGCCTGATTCATGGAGCAGGAATAACCCTGTTGACGTGTTAGGGGATGCTGACAGCACGAGGTATAGTAACGTGTTCAAAGCTTTGAACAATAAAAATTTTTACAACATACTTTTATGCATTTTAACCCCTCAGGGCATGACTGAGCCTTTGAAGACTGCGGAAGCACTGGTTAATTTTGCAAAAAAGAACAAGGACAAGAGGGTTTTTGCATGCTTTATGGGTGAAAGGAGTGTTAAGGAAGCAAGGGAGTGCCTGCATAAGAATAATATCCTTAATTTTAAGGAGCCCTATGATTTTGCACGATTAATTTCAAAAATGGTCAATTAATTGCCTGATTGAAAACTTTTTAAGGTGCAGTTTTGTTTTTTTAAGGATGAATTTCAGGAAGAGTTACTTGTTTCTTTTGCTCGCACTTTTTTCATTATTATTCACTGGTTTGGATTTCACGCACCACTCACATAATTCATGGCTGTATTATCAAATGATTGAATCATGGGATTTCCTGACAGAAAACCCTTACTTCGGGAGCCAGATTACTTATGCTTATGGAGTGCCTGCTTACGCACTTTCAGGATTGTTATGGTTCATTTTCAGCATTCATTCAATTAATATACTGGAAGGAGTGACAATTATTGTTAATTACATAATTTTAAGGAAATGGTTCAAGGACAGGAAGGATGACAAATGGATCAGCGTTTTAATGGTTCTGAACATTTTCTTCACCATTTTTGACGCTTACGTTGCAGCATTCAGCAACTGCTTATTCTGGCTGGCATGTTACGGCTTTTTTGAAAAGAAGAAATGGTGGCCAGTGCCTTTGTTAATTGCGGCATTTAATCATCCTTACGTTTTAATAAGTTCATTATTTTTTGTAGTTCAGGAGCCGATTTTGTTGTTGCCTTTCAGCATCATTTTTTCATACTTTATTATTGCATCAGAAGTGTTCACTAACCAGTTATTCCTGCCGGTTTACACTATATTTATGGGTATTGGAAGAATTATTGTAAATTATCTGCCAATTTTAATAATGGCATCCCACAGCAGGATTAAATTTAATCATTTTAAAATTGTTGAAGTATTCAGCAAAATTAAAGTAACAATGCCAGTATTATTAGTTACTTTATTAATATTTGCTGCTTTCGAGGGGGTTGTTGCAATTTATACATTAGTGTTGCAGCCCACTAACGCTGTTGATTTCACAATGTTTGAGGGTATTCCTAATGTTAACGGGACTCTCAGGGTTGTGGATTACTTATACCTGCCGAGCGTTTTCGTGCTTCCTTATGAAGGATTTGTTCTGCAGGCAGGAAGTTTCCGCGAGAATAATCCCCAGCACATGGTTAAATTATTATGGGATAATGAAAGTGATTACCAGAACTTTGTTGACAATGGAAATTTCAGCTACGTATTATTCTGCAAGATGTGCAATCCCCAAAGCAATGAATTTGAAATTCTGCAGAACTATTATGATTTAGTATGGGATAATGATTATTATTATTTGTATAATGTGCGTTAGAAATTTTCCATTCTGGCATCAACAACATAATAATTATTTTTGTCAAAAATTACTGGATTCAAATCAAGAGTTTTAACATTGCTCTTCTCAGCGAATTTGCTTAATCTCACTAATAATTTTTTAATTAATGCTTTGCTTATTCCTGGATTATTCCTGAATCCTTTTATTAACTTTTTAGCCTTTAACTCTTCTATCATTTCGCCGGCATCTTCAGAATTTATGGGGCACGCTCTGAAACTCACATCATCCAATAATTCCACAAATATTCCGCCAATGCCCAGCATGATTAGCCTGCCAAAACTATTATCGCATATTATGCCGAATATTAGTTCAGTGCCTTTCTGCTGCTCCTGAATAACCACACTCTCGCCCAACAGCATTAGCCTTTCAAATTCCTTAACTGCTGTTTTCCTGTCATTAACGTCCAATACCACTCCTTTCACTTCACTCTTGTGGGAGTATTTTTTGCTGTCAATTTTTAGCACTACTGGTTTGTCTAATTTGTCAAAAGCGCTTAATAACTGCGTTTTATTCCTGCACTCGTAGAAACGGGCAGTGTTAAAACCCCTGGTTTTCATGAATCTTAACGAGTCGCTCAAACTATGCATGCATATAACATTAATATTCAGGGTTTTAAAACATTACTTTTAAAAGTTAAAAATACACTTATATTATTCAATCTGGCCCGTTAGCTCAGTTTGGATAGAGCGACTGCCTTCTAAGCAGTAGGTCGAGGGTTCAAATCCCTTACGGGTCAATTATGAAAAAAACAGGATTAAGTAATTTTAGTTTAATATTATACTTCTTGGGTTTTTTCATATTCATATTAGTGCCTTTTTACCCTTTATATTACGCGTTTTACTACTATTACTTGGCTGTTCCAATGCCTTATTTTCTAGTATTATTGCCCGTAGTATTCATAATATTA
>PEWF01000018.1:0-344 GCA_002779595.1 archaeon CG07_land_8_20_14_0_80_38_8
ACGGACTGGTTTGCCCATGATAAACAGCCCGACCCTTAAACAAAAGTATATCTTCACCCGATAGATATTCTTTGAACAATTCATATATCAGGCGGGACTTGCCTATACCTGCCTCACCGACAATGCCGATAACTTTTGTTTGACCCGATATGGACTGTTTAATATATTTATTCAAAAGGAGTATTTCCTCTTCTCGCCCGACTAATCTGGAAGAAAATTTTCTTCTCTCACGAGACGCAGATAACCTGGCAGTTAATACCTCGTAACATTGTACCGCTTTTTCCTTGCCGCGAATTTCAAGAATAGGATGTTTACGATATTCAAAAAAGTCCTTTGTTCTTAAA
>PEWF01000018.1:714-15638 GCA_002779595.1 archaeon CG07_land_8_20_14_0_80_38_8
CTGAAACTAACTCCTGTATTATCTTATCTTCCGGGTCGAACATTAAAGGATTGTATAATTTCATGCAACCGAGTTTTAATGCACTATTATACAAAGTATAATCTTTCAACAAGTCAAAAATTAAAGCACCATTAGGATAACATCTTAAATTTCCAACATCACTTTCAGGAACGTAATCATACAATTCTAATTTTCTCATTAATTCAACATGCTTCGGCGCCGCCTTTGCAATATTGCCGGCAATTTCATTGCGCACAAAATGATGAAGCATTCCAACTCTTTGCTCCTTACTCTTCCACAATTTTGCATTCTTCCAATCCTTCTCAGTTATTTCCTCAACATCCCCTTTAGAAGATATCAAAAAGAACTTGTTGAACTCGCTTCCCTCCTTCCGCTCCTTCTCGCCAGTAGGTTTAGAATTCACTGCAGTGAACTCCCTGCTCAACTCGGCTAATGGATGCCCTTTGCATTTGATTTCGAATTTTTTGTACCAGCCGAATGGTGCGCGCAAAACTTCAAAATCCTCCTTCAATAATTTTTCCGCTTTCTCCAGAACTTCCACAGCAGTTTTAGGGTTGGCTAATTCAGAACTCAGGTGCGCGTAAGGATACAAAACAATCCTGTTCGTCTTAACCTGCTTAATAATATTCTTAATCTCATCAACCAATTTAGCAACAGTGCCGTCAACATTCTTCTCATCCACTTTTTCAACGCTGGAGAATACGACTAAGCAGTCCTTCATGCCCTCTTTCTTCTTCTCCACATCCTCAGCACTTTTGAGCGCTTTCTTTGTGGGCTCGAAATTAATATAATCCGAATGAATAGCAAGTATTCTCATACTAACACCCCTACATTTAATGCTTTATTAATTTTTTGAGAAAAAAAGAATACTTTACTGTTGTGTGGGACACTCAACTCGATTCATAATTGAGATAATAATTATAATCCTATTGTTTTAAAAGTTTCTAAAAAGTCAGGTTCTTGTCAATCCTTGCCTCAATTAAACTAATATTTTTGCCATTTTTGTAATCTTTAAGCAAATCCTCCAATTCAAAGAAAGAATTCTTCAAAATTTTCCCAAAATTAACGCCAGTATTATCATCTTTTAATTTTAACAACAAGCCGGCAAACTCGCTTCTCTCACCCTCATCATGAATGTACTCAATAACCTGAAAAAAATCATTACTACCTTTGAAAGTCAAAAGTGTGAACTTGTCAGGAGTGTCATTATCCCTTGTAAAATACCAGTCAATCCTCATACTCCTTAAAGCGCTGAGGACTGAAAAGAATTCATTGCGCATAATCCTACTATTGAAATATTCTGAAAAAATATCCTTATTCTCCTGGAGGAATAGTTCCAAATCATAACCCAAACCATTCTCCGACTCCAAACCAACCAATTCATTATTCTTGTTAAAAGCGCTGCAGTACATCATCAAAGGCTTTGACTTAAAATTACTCTTACCCCTTCGCTCATCATTTAACAAGCCAGCGTATAATTTGTTAAAAACACCATTATGCGTCAACTCCGATTTTGTCTCGCATGATTCATCGCATACAAAATTATTATTCTCATCGCAGAAAGTCTTAGTCAGCTTCTTCGCAAGCGTTTCATCTATTATTAAAAAATCATCGTTCTTCACTAATAACCTGTCAATGCCCACGCCGTTAAAGCCTGACTCTTCACCGCAGCTGGAATACCTGTAACCGTACCCGTAACCCAAAGGCAGCGTAGTAATCCCAGCATCGTAAGATTTCCTGCTTAAATTAATATGCTCAAGGAATCCGATAATCTCAAAATTAACACCCAAGCCACAACTAACATAATCTTTCATCGCGTACAATAAGCCGGAAAACTCCACCAAACTCAAATCATTCCTTTCAAGCTGGGCGTTATAATGAGGCTCCAGCCGTTCCGCCAACGGAATACCATGCTTCAAACCAATCCAACCGTTTAATTTACAACCCATAATGTTCAATTAAAAAAAAATATTTTTATTTAAAAAATCTTCTATTTAACTTATCAAGCCGTGATTAGAAACCATTAATGTTCCTTCAAGATTGCCAGTAATCCCATTATCAATGCAGAATTTGAACAAGTGCATTGTGGGAACCAACTTGCCGTCCTCTTCAAACAATAAGCCTTTTTTCTTCGCGTAATCGATTATTTCATCAAAACCGCCAATATTTTTTATTACCTTGCCAACAAGGATGCTGTAAGGGTAATCTTTCCTTTCATAAAATTTCAAAATTTTAACTGCGTCAGCCTTTTCAAAATCCAAATCATTTTCAGTATAATCAAATGATTCAGTCTTAATGAAAGCATTCTGGAAAAGGAAAGAATACAAAACCTGCTCTTTTAATCTCTCATTATTCTTCAAATCATAAGCTGATTTAGTGTCAATGTGGTTAAAACTATAAAATCTTATGCTGTCCTTGATAACTTTTACCTTATCCGTGTTTAAACTGAACTTAATTGACACAGCAAATCCCTGATTAACTTTTTCAAGTATATAAATGTTCCTTCAAGTATAAATAATTAACCGAATTATTTTCTCCAGTAATTGTTGATTAACACGCCGAGCCCGATTATTATTAACAAAACCGGCCACCAGCTGATGCTCGTGCTTATCCAGCCCATGTCCTGCGCGAGCCAGAAAACCCCTAATGTTATTAATATTAATGCTCCAATCGGCAGTAATCCCTTGTCCCTATGAATCATAATATGAGAAATGATTCAAGAATTTATAAGAGTATGTTCAGAACCACGGCGCCAACAATAATGACTAAATTGCTTACAAGAATGTAATAAAAAGCAGTCCTCCTGCCGAACACAGTATCAACCATTTTCAACTCTACCAGGTCGGCAGTGACTCCAACCATCATCATCGTGAAAACAGCTCCAATACTCGCACCCAACAAGTATAATTGCCCTGCAAAAACACCCAATCCCTCGCTGATAACTTCCATGAGAGCAGCAACAGGAACTGCCAAAAGAACAGAGCCAACATCGCTGCCGAATACTAATCCGACTTCAGCGCTTGTAAAGAAGGTTTTAACCAAAGAAGCCAATAATAAAGCAATAAACAAACCTTTCAGCATATTAACCAGCAAGTTAAAAGTTCCACCAACAGCGTCATGATTTACTGCGCAATCATCACCATCCTCGCAATTGCACTCAATAAGCAAAGCCCTAGTAATCCTCTTCTTTGACTCGAACAATTTTTCATCCTCCATTATTGAAAAAATCAATCCGCAAACAATTGCAACAATAAAAGAAACAATAAACATGATTAATGCACTGCTAAAACCCACATAATATTCCAATAAGATAAGCTGTGATAATCCAAGCCACGGGCTGGCAACAATCATAGTCAGACAATTGCTCGTCGTGGCGCCCTTCCTCCTTAAACTTGCAATAATCGGCAGTGCACCGTAAGAGCAAGCGCTTAATATGACACCAACAATGCCCGCCTTAACCAGAGAACTAATAGTGTTCCTCCCGAAACCCTGAACAATCCTCTTCTTCGGCACGAAAACATTAATCAGGAAAGACACAAAGAATCCAATTAAAACGTAAACCCATACGCTGCCAATAATATTGTAAAAATTCTCCAAAAACTCAACAATCATATCCAATCAAGAAATAAGAATTAAGAGTTTAAAATATTTATTAAATTAGAAAAAAGAGTGTGGGGCTGCGAGGATTTAACACCCATCTTTCTTAAAAATAAAGCTGGACCAAAGAAATCAAAAAAATTGGGGCTGCGAGGATTTGAACCCCGATTAGCTGGTTTCTTCAACAACGCTTGCTAAGAGCGTCTCAGCGCTCCAAAAAAAACTTATTCGTTTCTGGAGCCAGCTGCCCTGCCAGGTTAGACTACAGCCCCTCTGATAAATATTAAATAGAAATTCATTCTTTTATAAGCATTACTTTTTAACATGCTTAACAGCAGAATAACTATCACCAAGGCAGGAAACAGTATAACCTAATTTTTCAAAAAAATTCTTCTGCCCAGTGTCACGTTCAACCTTCCAGTTGCACATAACAAAATCATTAGTCACTAAATTATTCTCAAGCATTAATTTCTCCAATTCACCAGCAATACCCACACCTCTGAAATCAGGATGGGAAAAAACGTGCATTATATCAGAACCATCAAACTCCTCAACCCATAAACCGCCGACAACCTTATTTTTTAATTTGGCAACAAGAAAACACTTCTTCGAAAAACACTTCCTTTCATTATACTCAACCATTCTCTTAGGATTTTCAGAAACTCTCGAATACAAATTCCACATCATTTCAGCATCACTAATTTTCAAAGGAACATGAACACCAGCACCTGCTGAATTAATCCAATCAGTTACTTCCCTGCCACGCAACCATTCACGAATAGGAATATGCAAATTAAACTTAACACTGCATCCGTTCAAATCCTTCACAACACTTTTAACGCTGTAATCGTCACCCATAAGAAAGAATAATAAGAAAGTTTAATTTTTAAAACTTACTGAATCAAAAGGTTTAAGATTAACTTAATTTATTAATAATACTTAATGACGAAGTTAATGTTATCATTATTGCTGTTGCAGTAAAGGATTTCACTAAGCTTCGCCTTCTAACAAAAAAAACTTTTTAACAAAAAGTAAAAAATTTGAGGTGAATTAGTTATGACTAAAAAAAATGTTGAAAACATTGCAGACATCATTGCAGGAATAGAAACTGGGAATTTCAGACAGGCAAGCATTGGAAAATACGAATTCTCCGTTACAAAACCGAACAAGGAAATAGAAGTAAGCGTTTGCAGGACAGGCAAAAATTACGAGGACACCGGCTTTGCAAGCAGGAAATTCCAGAAAAACGTGAAATGGAGCGAGGTGTACAATTCCATAAATGACATGATGACAGAAGCAAAATACGACGGCGTAACAGTAACAAGCACAGGCTGGTGAAAATGTTAAGAAAGAAATAAAATTGGATTAAGATTCAATTAAATTAATAAAACAAGAATGAGGTTTAAAGAAGTAATGGATATCCAAAAAGTTGAGAAGAAATGGCAGAATAAATGGGCAAAGGAAGGAATATTCAAGGTAAAGGCAGAACCTAAAAAGAAAAAATTTTACTGCCTGGAAATGTTCCCTTACCCGAGCGGGAAACTGCATATGGGGCATATGAGGAATTACTCCATAGGCGACTGCATAGCGCGCTTCAAAAGGATGCAGGGATACAACGTGTTATACCCAATGGGTTATGACGCTTTCGGACTGCCTGCAGAGAACGCGGCAATACTGCAGGGAATAAAGCCAAGAGACTGGACTTTCAAATGCATGAAAGACATGGAAGAACAGGAGCGCAACATAGGATTCAGTTATGACTGGAGCAGGAAAATAGCCACTTGCACTCCAGAATATTACAAATGGAACCAGTGGATATTCATAAAAATGTACGAAAAAGGATTAGTATACAAAGGAAAAGCGCCAGTGAACTGGTGCCCAGGATGCAATACAGTCCTTGCAAACGAGCAAGTGGAGAACGGGAAATGCTGGAGGTGCAAATCATTAGTCACGCAGGAAATGCTGGAGCAATGGTTCATAAAAATCACAGATTACACAGAAGAACTGCTCAAAGACTTAAAATTATTAGAAAATAAGTGGCCTGAAAGAGTACTAATAATGCAAAAGAACTGGATAGGCAAAAGCAAAGGCACAATCATAAATTTTAAAATAAAAAACACTAATAAGACAATCTCAACGTTCACTACTAGACCTGACACTATTTTCGGAATTACTTACTTAGTAATGGCACCTGAACACCCATTAGTTGCCGAATTAGTGAATGGCACAAAGCATGAAGCAGAAGTCAAGAAATTCATTGAAGAAGTGAAGCATGAAAGCATGCTTGAAAGGGAATCATTAAACAAGGACAAGAAAGGAATATTCATCGGCTGCTACATTATAAATCCCGCAAACGGGGAGGAATGCCCTGTTTACATCGCGGATTATGCAGTAATGGGTTACGGGACAGGCGCAGTAATGGCAGTGCCTGCTCATGACCAGCGCGATTTCGAATTTGCAAAAAAGCACGAATTACCAATGAAGATAGTCATCACGCCAAAAGGGAAGAAACTGAAATCAGAAGATTTGAAGGAAGCATACACTGAACCCGGAGTACTGGTTAATTCAGGAAAATTCAATAATTTGGACAATGAAAAAGCCAAAAGTTTAATCACGAAGTGGCTGCAAACGGAAAAATTCGGCAAGGCAACAATCCAGTACAAATTAAGGGACTGGCTAATAAGCAGGCAAAGATACTGGGGCACGCCAATACCATTCATTAACTGCGAAAAGTGCGGGACAGTGCCTGTGCCGTTAAACGAGCTGCCGGTTAAGCTGCCTGATGACGTGAAATTCGGAAAAGGCAACCCCTTAGAAACGAGCAAGGAATACGCCAGCGTTAAATGCCCGAAGTGCAGAGGCAAAGCAAAAAGGGAAACTGACACAATGGACACTTTCTTCGACTCATCATGGTATTACTTAAGATACTGCAGCCCGGAATATGACAAAGCGCCATTTGACTTGGAAAAAGTAAAATACTGGATGCCTGTAGACCAGTACATTGGGGGAATAGAGCACGCAGTCCTGCACTTATTATATTCAAGATTCTTCACAAAATTCCTGCGGGATATTGGACTGTTAAAATTTGACGAACCATTCAGCAAATTATTGGCGCAGGGAATGATACTGAAAGGCGGAATAAAAATGAGCAAAAGCATTGGCAACATAATAGAACCAAGGGAAATAACTGAGAAATACGGAGCTGACACTGCAAGATTATTCATACTCTCAGCAGCGCTTCCGGAGAAAGAAATGGAATGGAACGATAAAGGAGTTGAAGCCAGTTACAAGTTCATAAAGAAATTAAACACAATGGGTGAAGATTTAGGAAGCGTGAAAGAAATTAGTATGAAGAAATTGTCAAACAAGGAAAAAAATGTTGCAGGCAAAGTGCACAAAACTATCAGGGACGTTACGAAAAGCATAGAAGATTACGAATTCAACGTTGCAATCAGCAGCATTACAATCTTAGTCAATAATTTAAGCAGGAAAGCAGAAGAAGTAAGCAGGGAAGTGTACAATTACGCGTTCAACAAAATATTATTATTACTGGCTCCTTTCACACCGCACGCGTGCGAGGAATTATGGGAGAAGACAGGCAATAAAGGATTCATCAGCACTGCAAAATGGCCTGATTTTGACAAAGAATTAATTGACGAAAAGGCAGACGTTTTCGAAGACGTTCTTGAAAAAACCTGCAAAGACATTAATAATGTCATAAAATTAACGGGCAAAGAACCGGAAAAAATAAACTTGTACGTCAGCAATGCCTGGAAGTACGAACTCGCCGACGTAATAAGAAAAGCGGACATCAGCAAAGTGAAAGAAATAATAAAAGAAAGCATGAAGAAGCCGAAAATTAAACAGAACGGGAACGAAGCCATGAAAATAATCCAGGCAATCAGCAAAGACATGAGCAAATTAGTGCCTGTCAAGATAACGCAAAAAGACGAATACGAATTCTTCAAAGAGTCAGAAGAATATTTGAAAAAAATGTTCAACTGTGAAGTCCAGATTATTAAGGCAGAAGAATCAAATGATAATAAAGCAAGGAGTGCATTGCCTGGCAAGCCTGGAATCAAAATAGAATAAAATTATTCAATCTTTTTTAATGAGATTCCCTTCTTCTTAATGTAAGTAATGTAGCCTGTTAACCTGTTCCTTATCTTCTTGCTGTTAGTCTTCACCAATTTGCCCAACACTTTCTTATTATCCTCAAAATTATCAGAGAAATCCTTGCCGAATTTGTCAATTATTTCACGCGTATTCCTCTTAATGAACGTGTTCCTGACTCTTCCCATAAGCAGTATTAATCCAGAGAATTACTTAAAAACTTTACTGTATTGTGAAAACTTTCTTCTCCTTTAATACTTTCCTGGCTCTTTCAAGCTTGAGCCTGCTTTCAGAATAAACAGTTAATAATGCGTCGCCAGCCTTAACGAAGTCAGACAATTTAACATTAATAAAAACACCAGCACCCTTATTGTAAGGCGCGCCTGCAGCCCTCGCACAATCGCTGAGAGTCTTATTATTAATTATTGTAACAATACCATTAGTGTCTGATTTAACGCTGAAAGTGTAACTGCCGACTTTAATATTATTAATTTTAAAATCAGGATTCCCGCCCTGAGCCTTGACAATCCTCTTAAACTGCTCGTAAGCTTTCCCGCTTTCAAGAATCTCAGCAGCCTTAGTACTGCCTTTGCCTTTCTCTGCCTTGCCAGCCATTTCAAGCATAGTCCCAGCGAATAATAAACTCTTATTCTTCAAATCCTGAGGAGCATCCTTCGCATTAGTCAGAACTTTTAACACATCCCTCGCCTCCAAAGCAGGCCCTATCCCGTTGCCGCACGGCTGGGAACCGTTGCTCTCAATGCAGTCCACTTTAATGCCTAACTTGTCGCCAAGAGTTACGAAATCCTCCTTTAATTCCTCAGCTTTTTCATGAGTCGGCACCTTAGTTCCCGGACCAATAGGCAAATCAATAATCACGTGATTAGAACCAACGCTTAACTTCTTAGCCATAATGCTTGCCAGCAACTGGCCTTCAGCGTCAATGCTTAAAGGCTTCTCAACCTTGATAATTTTGTCATCAGCAGGCGCTAAATTAAAACTCCCACCCCACACTATGCAGCCCCCGACTTTCTTAACAATTGATTCAATCCTGTTCTTTGACAAATCAACAGGAGCGAAAACTTCCATAGTATCCGCAGTCCCTGCAGGGCTGGTAATTGCCCTTGAAGAAGTTTTAGGAATTTTCAGACCAGTGCTGCTGATAATAGGGATAAGAATCATAGTCACCCTGTTGCCCGGCACTCCGCCAATGCTGTGCTTGTCAAAAACTGCGCCCTTGCCCACTTTCAAAGTGTCGCCGGTTTCAACCATTGCCATAGTCATATTATAAGTTTCCTCCATGCTCAAACCCCTGCAGTAAGAGCCAGTAATAAACGCAGTTAATTCAACATCACTTAACGCGTCATCCACAATATCCTTAATAATAGTAAAAATTTCATCCTTATTCAATTCCTCGCCTTCTAATTTTGACTTAATGAACTCCAAACCCAAAGGCTTGGGAACACTGACAACTCTTAATTTAGAACCTTTCTTCTTCAGGCTAAGCTTCTCCCAAGGCTCCACAAACAATCCAACTTCGCCCTTCTTCACACTTATATGGGTAATGTCAACGCTGCAAATAATGCTCTTGCTGTTATGCTTTACCATAACCCTGTCCAAATGCTTAACATCCATATCCTTTGCCTGCTCAGCATTCAAAACGGCAATGTTAATGCCACCAGTTTCAATATGCAAAGGAACAGCGCGCAAAAAATTATTCTTCTTTTTAATCATTAAAAAAAATTAAGGATTGGAATCTTTTAAACTTTACAGTTTCTTAAAATCCACGCACCACCTGAACACTCCGGGGCTGATATCGCCGCACTTCGTTTTACTCAAAATCCTGCACTTACCATTTGCCTTAATTTCCCTAATCTTCAAAGGCAGTTCATCGCTTGACGCAAAAGTGTAATAATACACTCTGCCGTTCTTCTTCACATTCCTGAAAGCAACATCCAGGAAAGAACTGCTGAACTTCGGAATATTCATAATTAACTTGTCAGCCTTAATGTTGAATTCCCTCGCATCCTTATTAAAAACTTCCACTCCGCCACCAACTTTGTTCAATTTCACGTTCTCAACCAAGTAATCATACGCGTCCTTATTCAAATCATTGGCAACAACTTTCCTGCATTTTGAGAACTTCGCAATTAATACTGCATAAGGCCCAACCCCACAGAACAAGTCAGCCACCACGTCACCTTTTTTAACAGTGTTTAATACGCGCAATCTTTCATTGCTCAACCTTGGAGTGAAAAAAACTTTATTCAAATCAAGTTTTAACCTGATGCCGTTTTCCTTATGGATTGTTTCAGTCGTGCGCTCGCCAGCAAGGAATTTAACGCTCCTTATCCTGTACTCGCCAAGAGTTTTGCTGTCCTTCTTAACCACTGTCTCGACATTCTTGAAATTATCCAATACTTTCCGCGCAATAATTTTCTCCCTGCCCTTCAATTCGTCAGGAATCTCCAATTGCGCAATGCTGCCAATCTGGTCAAAACTCCTCTTCAGCAAACCTAATTCACTGGCTGACAAATCATTCCTGAGCAAATCTTTCAAAGTCATTACTCAAAAACTATATAATACGTTAAATTAAAAAAATATTGTATTATGAAGGCAGATTTGCACACTCACACTAATTACTCCCCATGCTCGCCAATGAGTGCTGAAACACTGCTGAAAACAGCTCACAAAAAAGGGCTGGACATTATTGCAATAACAGACCATAACAAGATAAACGGCGCATTAAAAGCCCGGAGAATTAATCCTTACAAGGATTTAAAAATCATAATCGGCTGCGAAAAAAAATGCGAATACGGTGAATTGCTGATATACAACCTGAAAAAAATGATAAAATCCTCAAAATTTCAGGACATACTTAGAGAAGCAAGGGAGCAGAAAGCAAAAGTGTTCATAGCGCACCCGACTGATTACCTGCGATTCAACAATAAGTGGAAAAAAATGAATGACTCGTTCCTGAAAAGCGTTGACGGCATAGAATCAGTGAACGGCAGGAACATTTTCAACCAAACAGCAATTAATATTGCAAAAAGTAAAGGCTTGAAAGCAGTGGCAGGCAGCGACGCGCACTACCCTAAAGAATTAGGAAACACTTACATAGAATATGACAAGAATTTATGGAAGGAAATAGACGCGAAAAGAATCAGGATAATCCACAAGAATAATTTATTCAATAAATTAAAATTATTAATGTCAAGCTTCCTGAACAAATGGGTGCTTAAATGAAGAATGAATTACTGGAAAAGATTGAGAAAGGGATAATAATTTCAATAATATTGTCAATCATTGTTTACGCAGTATTTTTCTTCTTCACTGACTGGGCAAGCATAATAAGCTCAGTGGAAAAAATAGGACTCGCACTAATAATTATCCTGCTAATCCTTAGCCTTTTGAATTACGCAATGCGATTCCTGAGGTGGGAAGTGCTGATAAGGAATGCAAAAATAAAGATTAAATTAAAGGATTCGTTAAAGTCATTCCTTGCAGGATTATGCTTAACTATTACGCCGGGAAAAGCAGGAGAATTATTCAAAGCGTCATTTGTGAAAAAGTACTCCAACACTTCAAGGCTGAAAGTCTTGCCAATAGTAATCCTTGAAAGAATTTTTGACTTAACAGGATTCGCAAGCATACTGTTAATCAGCCTATTATTCGTATCATTCGAAAATTACGCAAGCGCGGCAATGCAGGCCAGCATAATAATATTCGCGGCGCTAATATTCTCATTCTTATTCATTAAAACAAGAATTTGCAGGGAAATAATCAAAAAAGTAATCAACAAGTTCAGTTTCCTGAAAAAAAAGGAAGAAATAATACTCGAAGTGCTGGATGATTATTCCGCAATAAGTTTCACAAAAATAATGGCATTAATAGTCCTGAGCTTCCTCGGATGGTTCTTTGAAGTAATAGAATTATACTTACTGTTCAATGTCTTCAACATTAACGCTGACATTTTCATGGCAGGATTCGTTTTCGGATTCTCGTCACTAATCGGGTTAATCAGCTTCACGCCAGGAGGAATAATCGGGTTTGAAGCATCAAGCGGGTTATTATTAAGCAATTTATTGGGTTTAACTGTTTCAACGGCAGCAGTCATAACATTAATAATACGATTAACAACCCTTTGGTTCGCAGTCCTGATAGGATTAATAACTTACCTGAAATACATAAAAAAATAGGTTTTTAAAAAACAGGATTATCACTTAATCTTTAATGAAGATAAAGAAAAAAAAAGATTACTTAGAACTGGATTTCGGGAAAAGCCTCAGCACAACCAAAATATTGGCAGGCGTGCTCGTAATACTCACATTAGGTTTTAATCTTTTAAATTTCAGCACAAATACAGGCGTGTGGTGGGATGAAGCAGAATACTTATCATTCGTGAACCACATAGTTGACAGCGCGCCCTATTCAATGTGGGAAGGAAGGGCAATATTTTACCCTTTAATGCTGTCATTATTCGCATTCATAAATAATTCAGAAACAATGCTCAGAATCGGATTATTACTAATAAACGCGTTAACAGTCCTGTTCTCATTCCTCGTGCTGAAAAAATTATTCAACGAGAAAATAGCATTCATAGCAACATTATTCTTCCTAACTAATGACTTGTTCAGGTTCTTCTCATTAAGATTCCTGACAAGCATACCAAGCATGATGTTCATACTAATAGGATTATACTTTTACTTAAAGAATGATACAAAGAGTAAGTTAATCAGCGGAGTATTATTCGGATTCGCAACAGCCACAAGGTTCACGTCAATAATAATAGTGCCTGCACTAATAATTTACGAAATCTGGAACAAGAACAAAGACATAAAAAGTTACGCGTGGATTCCTGCAATACTATTGGGATTCTTGCCAACAATGATTTTTGACGTGGTGCAGGGCGAAGCCCCATGGAATACTCTTGTAACTTTCTTCACTCAAAGCACAATGGCAAGGGACTGGGGCGCGAACTTGGGGCAGTGGTATTTTTACCTGACAAATCTTCCGACAATTGCAGGAATTAACGATTTATTCCTACTAATACTGTGGATAATCCTATTCTTCATAGGATTCTTCTCATTAATTTTCAGGCTGAAAAAGAAGAAAGAAATAATAATAATCTTATTATTCTCATTATTCCACTTATTAGCCTACAGTTTCATGACTCCGCTGAAAGAGCACAGATACATAATCCCCATTCTACCGTTCATTTACGCAATAATAAGCATTGGAATAATTAATGTTTCAAAAAGTATTGCAGGACAAATCAGCAAAGCATGGAAGTACAAACATTTAGAGCTAATAATAACAGGACTAATAACTGCATTATTCGTGCTCACCACTATACCCCTCGCAAACAACATGATTGCATCATCAAGCAATTCGTATCAGGAATTAGGAATGGCAGGAGCACTGCTAAAAACTATTCCCTCAAACCAGATTATTATGACAAACGCAGGACCACACGTATCATATTATTCTGAAAAAGAAGTAACAGGCTTCCCTGCAAACATGACAGATTTAATCAACGAATTAAACAATAATGCCAATATTAATTATTTAGTGATTAGTTTTTACGAAACAACACCAGCATACACGAATGACTTCATTAATAATAGTTATTTCGGGCTAATAAAGCAGTACGTAAGGGGTAATTCAACATATTTGGTAATACTCCAATACTTACGTGAATGAAACAATAAGCAACCATGCAAGGCAGAAAAGCCCGCCCATTATAGTAAAAAATTTCTTCTGCACGAAAACGTCCTCCGGCTTCTTAACAACGCTCGCACCCTCCTTAAGGAAGGACTTGTACCAGTACATTTGAAGGAAAAACCATGGGCCAATAAGGAATAATAATTTGTTAAAAATGTCAGCAAAGAAGTAATACGCAAGAATGCTTAAAGTGAAATAAACATTAATAGAAACGTATAATGATTTTTCACTGTAATACTTGTAAACTCTGCGCACCTCGCCAGCCCTGCTCCCAAGGAAATCATACTCTGCCAGCCTCTTGCATGACAACAAGAATCCTGCAATGAAGAAAGGGAATAATAAAACAATCCTGTAAATAACAGTGTCAGTAATCGCGTACCAGCCGATTAAAACCCTTAAACTGAAATTCAAAGCAGCACATAAAACGTCAAGAACAGGAATATCCTTTAACCTGAAAGGCCTGAAACTGTAAATCAAATTGTTAACAATCATTAAGCTGCCGATTAATACCAAGAAAGGGTTCAAAAAATACAACATGCCGAAACTGGCAAGGAATAATAAGGCGAACAATAATAATGCCTGATTAATGCTGACTTTACTGCTGGCAATTGGGCGGTTCTTCTTAATCGGGTGAAGTTTGTCCTTTTCAAAATCTGCAATATCATTCAATACGTAAACTGATGACGATAATAATAAAACGCTGACAATTGCCAGAAGAATGCGCCACAAATAATCAAATGATAAACCATTATTGAACAATAAAACGCTAACGCCGAACAAAACGCTCGCACTCTTAAACCACTGCTGCGGGCGCATTAATTTAAACAAACTCTTAACATCCAATGCTTTCATAAATTTTTAATACCTCTTAAAGACTTTACCCCAGTCCGATTTCATGAACTTGTCAACCCTTGGCTTCCCAATAAAAGGATACCAGAAATAATCATGATAAACTGCGCTGCCAAGAATGCACGCATTAAACAAAGGAGTGTGGAATAATAACGGCTCAAACAACGGCAGTTTCTTCCTCAAAACCTGGTCCCAGTACACAACTAAACTCTTGCCGGTCCTGAAACCATAATTAACCCTGCTCACATCCTCACCTTTAATGTCCAATTGCTTAATATCACCGCAACCCAAACCCTTATCATGCGCGATTTTAATAAAAGGAATACTCATAGGTTCAAAGCCCATCATTTTAGCGCTCAACGCGTCAACCGCGACCTGGTCATTAGAAGCCAGTAAATAATTCTTCTCGTGCCACGTCATAGTCCTCGGACCAGCACCATCACCGCAAATTGTCCCGTCAGTTACTGCAAAAATTCCCCTATGAATCTCCTTCTGGATAGTCAGCAAATCCACCAAGACCTCATGAATCACTTTATGCGAGTGATGCCTCCTCTGCGTGATTAAACCGCCAAAAGCATTCTTCATGGCGCCGGTAATAGTTGTGTGGCCGTGAGTTTTCT
>PEWF01000092.1 GCA_002779595.1 archaeon CG07_land_8_20_14_0_80_38_8
TTGCCTGTATTATCATAAGCGCTGATATTATCATTTGAAGGGTTCCATTTCAAAGTAATAATATAAACTTCTTTTTTATTACTTTCACTATTATCCTCACCTGCACCTGCCTGCCTCCTTAAGAAGTTCTCAATAATGGAGCATTGACCTTCCTTAGTCAAACCGCTTTCTATTTCAAAATTCCTTTCATCAGCGTAAAATTTAATCTGCACTGCTCCTTCCAGACTCATAATTAAAATGTAATGATTAAAAGTTATAAACTTTTTCATAAAAAAAAATTAAGAAAAAAAGAATAATTAAAAAAAAAGAGTGCGGGATTAAAAATCTTATTTCTTCATCATTTCCATATAGATTAGCCACAATCCTGATAATCCAACTAAAGCGTAAACTATAGTTGCAAGTATAGGAATGCTTCCTAAAAGCAGGTAAATTAAGTCCATGCCTGCCAATCCATATAAACCCCAGTTCAATGCTCCCACTATTACTAGTATGAGAGCAATCCAGTCAATAATTGATTTCTTAGCCATACTACCTAAAAACTCCCTAAAGGTTTATTAAAATATATCGACAAATGACTATAATCACTTGGACTGGGCGGGAATTGAACCCGCAGTTTCCTGCCTGCCAGACAGGCGCCATACCACTAGACCACCAGCCCTTAATTTTTTCACATTTTTACTATACTTACCAAACTTTTAACGCCTATGATGACAAGCAAAAACTGGCTGATGCCCGCGAATAATCCGTAAGTTATGCTGATTATTGTTAAAATGCTTGCCATTAAATCCAATAAACCCAATCCAGTGAATAACACGTCCCTGCTTATTAATAAAGTCCACAAGCCCTTCAAACCCAATAATGTTAAAAATATTATGCTAAAACCTGCAAAACTTTTCGTGTAAATAGTTGCAAGCGAGAAGAAAACGCTCGCCAAATCCAGCAATCCGAGGAATAATATCATTTTTTCAACCTTTTATTATAAACGTAAGCAGCAAGGAATGAAATGAATACTTGCAGGATTATTATTTTCGAATTCAGCAAAGCTTCCGCGTCAGTAAGCGAGGAATAAGAATACACAAAAGTTGACAATACAATGCTTAATAATTCAATTAAGGAATAAATTATAAGCAGCACTAATACGTATTCAACAATTTTTTTCATAATATTATTTTTGAAATAAGCATATTAATAAAAAAGTGTCGGTGGCGAGATTTGGACTCGCGGCCTCTACGTTACCCAGTTTATTAGTGCTGACTCATCATCTTTAAGTCAATCAGAGCTCACAAGAGCAATCCTTATGAGCGTAGCGCTCCACCAGGCTGAGCTACACCGACGCAATAAATTAAATTGTATGTTTTGAATTTAAAAAGTTAATCCTTATAACTTAATTGTTGTGGAATAATAACATAATTGTTTTAAAATGCGGATTAAAAATATTAGTTAATGGTTTACAAAGCAGCAATTATCGGGTGCCACGGGGTTGGGAAGACAACTCTTGCAAAAAGACTGGAAAATAAGGGTTTTAAGGTTTTTAATGAAGCTGTTATTAACAAATTTACCGACAAAAATTTCTTCCTTAATGAGGTTCAAATGATAAATGACAATATTCTGATTAATGAGGCAATAGGCAGGGAAGAAAGTGTCAGTATCAGCGACAGGTTCGCATTCCTTGACATTCTTATTTACGTTGAAGGCTTTTACGAGCTCGGATGGATTACTGCTGAGCAGAGAAGAATCCTTTACTTCCTGGTGAATCACGCGGGGCATGACTGGATTTTTCCTGAAAAATTATTATGCATGAATGATGACAAGCAGCTAATCATTGACAATATCCGCAGGAGGGGCAGGAAAGGTTTAAAGGAAAGTGATGAAAAATACTTGGACACTATCCACGGATTGTTCGAGAAGTTTTACAGCAATGAATTAATTTTTGAGCATTTGAACCCTGAACTTGGAGAAAAAATTATGAGAATCCCGAAGCATTTAATAAAAGGCATGGATGACTTGAATAAAGTGATGAAATTATTGGAGGAATAAATCAATGTTTTTAACCAGCCACTTAATGATAGCATTCATATTATACAAAGTGCTGCACTTGGATGCTAATGTTTGGCTGTTCCTTTTTTTCAGCATCCTGCCTGATGCTTCCTGGCCTTTCTATAATAATCACAGGAAAGAGTCATGGTTTCATACTGTCTTAACATTTTCATGGACTTTATTCTTTTACCCTTACTGGATTGCAGTATTGTCCCATTTCGTTGCAGACTTCTTCTTCGGCGGAATCAAGCTAACACCATGGAGCAAAAAAAGAATAGGAATAATCAGCAGGAAAGGAAAACCAATAAGCAAGAAATATTCAGTAATTGAAAGAATACGAAAGCACTTGGTGACAAAATACTTCAACCATCCAATTTATACTTTACTGGAAGTAACACTCCTGATAATCACCATCATATTATTTTTTATTTAATTCAATCAAGTGCTCGTATTGCCAATCTCGTTCTTTGTTTACTGCCTCATCAGCATTTAATGGTTTGCTGGCTCTGTGAATCGCCTGCAAAGCGTAAATTGCAGCACCAATGGAATGAGTTGGGACGTGCGCGGTTGCCACTGCCTGCCCTGCTGCTCTTGCTGCAGAACGGGCAGCATTATCTTCCCCTACTTCACAGGCAGACGCATGGGAATCAAGCGATGCTTTGCGTATGACTCTCATTTTGAACTCGCCAGTGCGAATCCAATCCTTCAAAATTTCAATTGCCTTCCTCGGGCGCTTATCTTTTGGATATTTTTTTTCAAAATAAGGAAGGACTCGCTCGGCGCAGTCAATTGCCCAGACTGCCAATATTTTCTTATCAGTCTTTTTCACAAGATTCACAATTCTTTCATCTTTTCTGTATTGCAAAAGTGAAAATTTGGATTTATTATCCATAATCAGAACAAACCCTTAATGCTTTAAAAAAATGTTCGAGCCCGAGGGGATTTGAACCCCCGACCCTCTGAGTAGGACGCGATTAGTTTTCTTCATAATTACAACATGAGTAATTATCATAATTCAAAAACAAAAGTATTTAAATTATAATATATACTTCTATTACATGGATGCAAATTTAGAAAATCAACTAAGAATCTTAAAAAAAGAAAATCCAAAGATTGAAAAATCTAAGATATATAATCCAATAAAAGATTCTAAATATCAAAACTGTGACTGTGATAGCTGTGTTTGTGATGCTCCTAGTTGTGACAGTTGTGTGTGCGATAGTAGTTGTGACTCCTGCTATACTTGTGATAGTACTTACAACCTATGAAGATCATAAATAAAAACAATTTTATGATATTTTCTAAAGATTTTTATAATTATGATTATAATAAATTTTACGAATTTATTAACAATTTTTTTGAGAGTCCTAATAATATTAAAGTCAAAATTTATTTTCTAAATTCGTTAAATCAATTTAATTTTTTTAATCCTTATGGAAAATTTGAAAAATGGAAATGTGGATTTATGACAAATAACATTATTTTTGTTTTTTCTCCTGAAATTATTGAAAAATTAACAATACACAAAAAAGAAGAAATCCCTGAAATAATAGTACATGAATTAAGTCATTTATTTTACAACAATTTAGGATTCAGAAATATAACTTTACTTAATGAAGGAATTGCTACTTATTTAATTTATTTATTCAAGAATAAAACATTAAAAACTAATCAAAAGTTGGATTTGTCGAAAATAAACATTATCAACCCAAATATACCCAAAAAAACATATTACCCAGTTGGTTTAGATATAATTAATAAAATTATTTCCAAGCATAAAAAAGAAAAGTTATTTGATTTTCTTAAAAAAATTAAAAGTTTTTCAGATCATAAAATAATAAGCACATTCCAAAAAGAATTTTCTAATTAAAATATTTTAAAAAATTCTTTGATATTAAGTTTTTAAATATTGTT
>PEWF01000102.1:0-3543 GCA_002779595.1 archaeon CG07_land_8_20_14_0_80_38_8
AATAACAGCATCAAACATGAATATAAATGAATAAGCAGTATTTTTTAAGCATTTGCTGAAGAAAAGTTTTTTATACTCAAAAAATTAAGTTATGAACTTAATGAACCACAAATTAACACTAACTGACATTATTAAAATGTCAGGATTAAAAGAAGACAACTCAATTGTTGAAACAGTTAATCCTTACAGCCCTGCAATAATACCTTCAAGTTTTGTTCCTGAAATTAATTATTTTGAAAAAAGCAAAAGCGCAGTCTTTTACTGCTTCACAATTGAAACCGACAAGTTCAAGGTTTATTATTCCCCATCTGTTGAATTAGTGGCAAGCTTAATGCTCCGCGATGAGAATGAAATAAGAAGAATGTTAGGGGAAGGCACAGACGCGCTAACAATTAAAGAAGAAAAAAGCATTAACAGCATAATTAACGCGATGAACAATCCTGACTCTTACACTAAAAGTAAAGGATTCCACAACTTAACCTCCAAGAAAGGAGTGGATTATTCATATTTCAGCGGGCACGCGGGGAACGGCACAGTAAAAAGCAAGGTAACCGGCGAGTATGATAATGTGTTCAAGCAGTTAATAACTTGCAATGACAAAGGACTAATCATGCCGGAGAATCTGGAAACAATCTGCACATGCCCTTTGTCAGTATTCTCGTACACTAAGAAAGAGTTTGAAAACCTTAAATTTTACTGCCACCACACGATCGCACTGCACAGGGATTTAGGGCAAAAATACAAAATGCTCATTTTCAACCCATTCAATTTATGCAGTCCTGAAATTGCATCCCCTTATTTGAGGAAGATTCTCAGAATAGGACTGGAAAATTTCGTATTAAAAGGCAGGAAAATACTCAAAAGGAATGACTACAAAAAAGCCTACAATAATAACGGCTGCACATGGAACAGGGTGGAATTGGACGCGTTCCTGCTCAGCTTCAAAGAAGTTTACAACCCGAAAGTAATGGAATGGTTCGGCAAATATTACAATCATTCTGAAAGCGTCCTCAAAACGAGTTTATTCTTCAAGGACGTTGAAGTTGCAGGAGTGAAGGAAAGCAGTGCAGAACACGAGTACAATAATTTAAAAAATGAGTGGATGCACTCATTGAATCATCAATGGCGCAAAGTAGAGCACGCAATCAAGGACAAAAACACTAACGAAATATTCCTGCCATTAAATGATAATTACATTAAATTCGATAATAACACTAAAGAATTCATTGTAAAAAATCATGAAATAATTGATGACAAAAAAATAATCCATAATCCAAAAACGTTCCAGCATGAAGGAATCAACAACACAATATTTAAACCAGACATTGAAGCAGTGCACTTGGAAAAAGAATGGCAGATAAATCCTTACAAGAGTTATAATACTCCTTTCAAAGTTGCAAAACTCCCAGATAATAGTCTGCTATATTTAAGCCCTTACCAGATGAGGAAGATTAAAAAGGATAATCCAATAATTTGAACCATTCCTTATTAGTCAAGTATTTAACAACACTGACTAACTGCAGAACTAGTGCATGAATCCAGTAATCATTAAAAATTAAATAAGCACTTACGGCGAATAATGTCAGTCTTGCAATTAATTCGCTGAACTCGTTGCGCGTGAACCTGAAAAATTTGTTGACAAAAGTGGTGCACAATAATATGCTGAAGAATAATAAAGCCATTAACGGGTTAAGGAACAGGAAAGCACCCAGATTAGTGCTCGCGCCCTTCCCTCCCTTAAAATTCATGAAAATGCTGTAATTATGCCCCAAAGTGCTGAAAAATCCTGCAATCAATCCAGCCCACCAAACGCTCTGTATGAAAAAATTGTTCACAATTAAGCATGCAGTTAACGCCTTTAACGCGTCAACAACGCCGACTAATAATGCAATAGTGAAGGATTTGCTGATAATCAAGGCATTAGTTCCGCCCATATTTTTGTCACCGCTCCTGAACACGTTCTTCCCAGTGAAACGCTTAACTATTAAGTAAGCAGTGGGGAAGCTGCCCAATAAGTAGCTGATAATAATACTATTTAAGACGCTTAACAAGAATAATCACATCCTTATGGCTTATTAAAACAGCGCTTAAAAGACCCATCACTAAAAAATATTCAGGCAAGTTCATAACAAAAGCCAGCACCAGCAGGAAAGGAATGCTGATTAACCCAGCCTTAACATTATCCTTAGTAATGAAGAAAAATAGTAATACAACTGCGCTCATCATTACAAGAAATAAAGGTTCCAGTAACAGTAATGCGCCGCACGCAAGAGCCAAACCCCTCCCACCCTTAAATCCAATCCACGCGCTGTAATCATGCCCTATGATTCCAGCAATAACCCCAAGAATAATAGCCATATTGGTTCCAACCAAGTAATTGCTCAACAACACGATTAATACTCCCTTTAAAGCATCAATTACTGCAACGATTAATGTGCCAGGCAATGACTTATTAGTCATCAAATAATTAAAAGCTCCCATGTTCCCGCTTCCCTTCCTGAAAATATTCCTGTCAAACAAGTAAGCAGTGGGGAAGCTGCCAATAAAATAAGACAATAACAATAATAAGACATAATTAATCATTCGCTAATCCACCCCGCAGCCAAACATTCAGGCCCTGCATGAACCCCGAGCGCAGGATTCAAACTTCCAAGCTCCATAACTTCCAAACCCTTAGACTCGAATAATTTTTTTAATTCACTGCACTCATCTTTCATACTATTATTGAGGACAAAAATTTTATCACTCTTCGCGCGCTTCTCAGTAAAATCATAAAAACCCCTGACTAAATTGTCAAACAGCAGCATCTTGCCTGCAACAACCAGGTTCCCGTCCCGAATTTCAAGCACTGGCTTTAAATTAACGATTTTAGCAACAAAACCAATAGCCCTGTTCACCCTTCCGCCAGCAACTAAGTAATCAAGGGTTTTCAGCACTAAAAAAATCCTTATCTTATGCTTGAAAATATTCAATTCATTAATTATTTCATCAAAAATTTTACCTTCACTTATTAATTCCTTTGCCCTTAATGCAAGAATTCCCAGTCCAGCACTCAAACTTAAAGAATCAACAACTTCAATCCTGCCCCTGTTCTTAACGCTGCCTTTTGCAACCAAGGCACTATTATAAGTTCCGCTCAGTTTAGAAGTTACAGTCAAAACAATCAAGTCATCATCAGGAAATTTTTTCATGACTTTAATGAAATCTTCAGGATTTGCCTGGCTCGTGTTAAAAGAATTCTTCCTGTCCTTAATCATTTTGTAAAATTTTTCCCGCGAAAAAATTACTTCTTTCCCGTTAAGGAATAAGTGGACATTCGCGAGCGCCAAGTCATTCTCTTCCAGTCCCGGAACGAAATCTATGGTTTCGTCAGATATTATTCTTATCCTGCGATTTTTCATACTGCAATCTCATATTATCCTTTTCAAAACTGACAATTTTCCCGAAACCAGAGCATAAATTTTCAGCAAATTCGTAATCATTAGTGTGCAGGTGAATCCTTAACAAATCATTATCCCCTCCGATTTCAACAGAATTGCCGGC
>PEWF01000102.1:3611-4053 GCA_002779595.1 archaeon CG07_land_8_20_14_0_80_38_8
TGCTGCGCTATATTATAAAAGAAAAGCTTGTCGATTATGTGGCAATGGATGTTAAAGCGCCGCTGGAACCGGAAAGGTATCACAGGGCATCGGGAAGCGATATCGACCTTTCACTTATTAAGGAAAGTATTGATATTATAATGAACAGCGGCATAGAATATGAATTTAGAACAACGGTTGTCCCGAATTTGCTTAATACCGCGGATATCATTAAAATTGCCCGGCTTTTGCGCGGCGCGAAAAAGTACGTGCTGCAGCAGTTTTCACCGAATGATACTCTGGATATAAGCTTTATGCATCTTAAGCCTTATACGGCGGATGAGTTAAAGAAGATGGGGAGTTTGGTTAAGGAATTTGTGAAAGATTGTTTTGTGCGGGGAATCTAATCGGTGAAATATTTAATTCATTATGGTTGAAGAAGCGAGAGAAGCGTTATATTATA
>PEWF01000074.1 GCA_002779595.1 archaeon CG07_land_8_20_14_0_80_38_8
GATTCAGCTGGACACTGCTCACATTAATAGGAATAGTGTAAAAGCCGTCCTCAAAAGCGCCATCAAAAAAGACAGTACCATTCAAAATGTAATTACTGGTGTAATTCTCCAATAATGCAAAATTAACAAGCCCTTCATGCACTGAACCGCAGCTCATCTCAAAAGTGGCATTCAACTGGTTCAAAGCAGGATCATGAACAACTTCAGAAATCCAGAACGAACTGGAACAAGTACAGCCGCAAAAAAACAACAAAGCCAATAATGAAAACTTGCCACGCATAATGATAAAAAATAGCGCAGGAAATAATAAAAGCCCTTCTATCCTTAAGGGTTTTATCTTCCTTAAATAAGCTTCGGAAAAAAAAAGGTAAAGAAAAAGTTTTATAAGATTAGGGAATGGATTATTTTTATGAGTGTTATTAAGGATAGTGGTGCTAATAAGACTTTTAATTTTCTAAATTCAGGCATGTTTGGAATAATAGTAGGAATTTTCTTAATTTTCATATTTTTTGTCCTAAATCAAGAAGGAGATATAATACAAGTATTAACAAATAATACATTCACCATAGTGTCCTTAATACTTGGACTAGGATTCGGAGCATACTACTTTTACATATACCAAAAATGGTTAAAAAACACAAAAAATTACGTTGAAACAGCTTTAAACCCAATAGTTAATAAATATGGAGGAGGTTACGAGTTCAATAAGAGTTTAAGCTTCAAAGCAGAATTCACAAGCTATTTTGGCACTTCACAACCAGGATATGATTTTGAAATTAAAGGAGTAAAAATATTCATAAACACTCACTATTTATCCGCATTAACTATTTTACCAATACAATCATCATTCTATAAGGGAAAAACACCAGATATTGAAGTATTAATCAAAAAGAAATTACCTATTGAATTAAATAATAAAATGAAAGAATTAGGATATAATAACAACCCAGAAGAATATAACTGGTCAACAGCCAAAGCACCGAAATTAATTAAAGAAATAGCAGGAATGGAAAACACAACAGTATACTTAAAAAAAATATTACCAAATAAAGAACAACCAAACACACTCACAAATGAAATAAACAAAATAATCCAAACCATAACTCCTTATTTAGAATAAAAGCCCTTCCATTGCAAAAAAGTTTAAAACACTTGCTGATTAACATTGCTCATGGCTGAAAAAATGAACATTACAGTATTAAGCCTGAAGCAGCCATGGGCGGAATTAATAGTTGCAGGCAAGAAAACCATTGAATTAAGGAGCTGGAACACTAAACACAGGGGAATATTCTACATTCACGCCTCACTGAACACTGACAAAGAAAAATGCAAAGAACTCGGACTCAACCCGGACGAGTTAACCACTGGCGCAATAATAGGCAAAGCAGAACTAATTGATGTTAAAAAGTACGCCAATAGGGAGGAATTCCTGAAAGACGCGCCAAAACACTACGCACTAGATTACGAGAAACCCGATTACGGATTCATGCTCAAAAACGCGGAAAGAATAACACCAATAAGAATGAAAGGGCAACTAAACTTCTGGAAAACAAAGATATAATTCACTTCTTCAGCTTTAACGCTTCCTTTTTCAGCAAGTCAAGCGACAAATCAATCAAATACTCATGGTCTGACTGAAGAAAGTCAAAAGCAGGAGAGGAATTAACCTCAATAAGAAGCCAGGAATCGCCCTTTTTGCACAAGTCAATACCGCAAATATGAATCTTCACAAAACTCATCAAATTCTTAACCAATTTTTTCAGCTCCTTATCAACAGGGAACCTTTTGAACTTCTTCCCATAAATGCCGGTCGCTTTCCACGCCTTCAAGCCGTAATTTTTTTTAATAACGGTCTGAACAATCTTCCCGTTAATAACAGTGGCGCGGTAGCTCGGCGAGTAAATGAATTCCTGCGCAATAATCGGCAGCTTCTCAGAACCCTTCTCCCAAAACTTGCGGATAATCTCCGCAGCCTCATCAGCATTATCAGCTTTCTCAACATACCAGCCCCAAGTGCCGTAAATCCTTTTCAGAACAACAGGCCACTTGTTAAAATCCTTCAACGCTTTCTTTGCCATTGAAATATTCCTCGGCAATAAAATAGTATCAGGAACAGGCACTCCATACTTCATACACTTAACATAAAACATCCACTTATCCTCAGTGGAATAATATTCCTTAGGAGAATCAACAACTTTCTTGCCGAAAACTTCAGCAAGCTTAGAATACTCCAAAGCGTAATCCTCAGCAGTGGCATTATAAACCAAATCACAATCCTTCAACTCCTTGACAAAACCATCAAAACTTACTCTGTTAAAAACATTATAAGGAATTAATTCAATGCCTTTCCTCTCTGCGAGTTTTACAAAAATCTTACCTTCCTCGTCAAGAGCCTTCCCGCTGTAAAGAAAAATTATTTTCAACAATTTCTTCTCCACAATAATTTTTAATACAACATCATAGAATATAAATGTTCACTACTAATTGACTTAATAATTTTTTTTTAAACCCTTAACTCTATAAAAATAATAATTATGAATTCTTCCCAATCAATTTGTTAATTTCAGCCTGCCTCTTAACACTCCTTGTAATAAAGAATGACAATCCCCCGCCAGCAATGTAGAGAATGCCTGACGTGAAAATGGCAAAAGGAATTCCTGAAACGCTTGACACCAGCCCTCTGACAAAGCTTCCGGCAATTCCTCCAGCATCATTTATTGTCTGGCTAACCCCGACAATTTCACCCTGCTTCCGCCTGGGCAGCGAATTTATGAAAATGTGGTAACTCAAAGGATAAATTATGTAAGAAGCAAAGCATGACAAAAGAATCAACACTAAGAAAATCCCCAATGACTTTGCAAAAGGCACAAGCATGTAGCAAATGCTGGTCAAAAAAGCAGCAATTATTAACAGCCTCTTCTTTATTATTACCTTAAACCATAAAGACTCAAACATCCTTATTACAAGCGCGATTAATTCAATGAACGAGAAGAGAAAACCCACCCCGAATTCGCTGATGCCGAAAAAACTGTTCAAATAAACAGGTATGAAATAGTAAAAAACGTTGCTGTCATATTGAATAACAGCATTCATGAAAGTGGTTATTTTCACATTCCTGTTCGCCTTCGCAAAAGTTTCAAATTCATCAAAATAAACTCCTTTGACAGCTTCCTTAACGCCGTCAATTACTGTCCCGCTCTTCTTAGTTAAGTGAGGAATCAAAAACGTAGTCGCCGCAGCAGCAGCTTCAAACAGAATCGCGGCATAAAACGAGTACTTATTATCAATGCTCCCTAAAAATCCGCCCAAGTAAGGCCCTACTATAGCGGACACCATCCACACAACTGATATGGACGAATAATTCGTGCCAGTTTCCTTTAATACATTATTCATGTAAGAACCGAGCGCGACACCATAGGCAGCATTAGTTATCCCCTCAAAAATTAATATTAATATGAAAGAGCTGAAATTATTGAATATTGTCTGCAAATATAATAATATTATAGTGCTGACCGAACACAAGATTAACACATTCCTTCTCGGCACAAAATCGCTCAGGGTTCCGAACGGCGAATCAAATATTATCTGCGCAATGCTTGAAACCGTGAAAAGAATGCCCAGCTGGAAAAGACTAATCCCTAAATTGCTTAAATAAATAGTCCTGACAGGCTGAATTATTGACATTGACAATACGCTCAAGAAAGTCGGGATAATGAACAGCATCCTCTTATCCTTAAAAAGAATCCCGAACAATGAAAATTTCTTCACCATAAAAAAACTCCTAAATACAATAATTAATAATTTAAGATTTTAAAAGCCCTTCCACACTCCAAATTCATTAAATTTCATAAATAATAAGAATAGAAGAATAATTAATAATAAGAAATGGAGCCTGAAATAAACCCAGAATTTGAAATATTGTACGAAGACGATGACTGCGTGGCAGTTAACAAGTCAGGCAATTGCCCAGCGCACGAAGGAGGACTATACCACGAGAACACCCTGACAAGATTACTGGAAAAAAGATTCAATTACAGATTATACCCGGTTTACAGGCTGGACAGGGAAACATCAGGCATCATAGTATTCGCAAAAAACAGGAACGCAGTAAAGAACATTAAAATTTCCAATAAAGAATAC
>PEWF01000036.1 GCA_002779595.1 archaeon CG07_land_8_20_14_0_80_38_8
CAAAAACATTTTTAAGTATAATACTTTTTCCATAAATTCATGGAATTCGAGAAAAACAGCAGGTTCTTAATAATTGATGACTCACAAGGATTGAACAATTCTTCAGGGGTAGAAATAAAAAAAATTCATTACTTGGCTTCAGAGGAAGGCGAAGTATTCTTATTGCCTATGAAGTTCAGAAAAGAAAGTTACAATTATCTTCTTGAAGGTGAACTTGACTGCGAAAAATTCTGCAAATCATACAATTATGAAAAAGAAACCTTCAGAACAGGAAAATGCATGCTTAAAACGCAAAACAATGACAAAGTATCAGGAACATTAAAAATAAGATACGAAAAAACAACTCTTGAAAAATTTCTGAAACAATGCGGGATAGAAAACCCCAGAAAGAAGTATGAAAAAGAACTGAAAATATACTGCACTTACAGGTATAATAACGGCAAATACCATCATAAAGAAATTATAGGATTAGATGACGAAGCAAAAATAGTCACTTATTTAAGCAGGAACTTGGACGGAGTATTGGAAGAATTAGACAAGGAAATAAAAGAATTCATAGAATACAAATTAGCCGATAAAGCGTACGCATTATTGGCAATGATGGACTCTGACGCGGAAGAATTGAGGGATTTTGAGGAAGTATTCACGCAAATTACGAAATTACTCTGCAAAACAAAGCAGTACCCAAATGTAAAACAGAACTATACCTGCGTTGTTGAAAATTTAAGCAGCAAAAAGATAAGGAAAGAACTTGCGCATGAAATTGATGAAATAATCAAGAATAATGAAGAGGAAGAAATACTGGACAAAATAATGATTTATACAAACAATTTGTTCAACATAATAACAAAAAACAAATTAGAGAAAAATAAATGACTTCCAAAGAAGAATTAACAAGATTGTACACTGCTGCTTTATGGGAGCATAACAAGCGCATAAGAGATTATAATAAATCAAATAATGAAAACATTCCATTCAAGGAAAGATTTGAACACTACATTATAGAAAAGAAAGGAACAAATTATTTATTAATACCGCAGGGCGCTTACACAACTGAAGATAATAAAGAAGCAGTGGCAGGGCTGGGCTTATCAATTGAAAATAATAATTTCAATTTGCACGGATTCTCAGCAGAAGACATAAACGAAGTGAGCATTAAAAAATTTAAACACCCATGCAATACTGGAAGAGAATACGGCATAATAGGCGCATTATACACATTAGTGAATTACTTCAATATGATAAACAAAGATACTAATAATTCAACAGTATTCCAGGTAATACCTCACTTGAATACAGCAATACAAGAAGCATCAGGAAACCGCCTGAAAGAATTCAAGGAAGAGCAGGAGGCAAGGCTTGAATTAATACTTGGCAAATCAGTTGAAAAAATAAATGAATTCAACACTTACATTAAAGGCATAAACAGGATTAAACATGAAGAAGAATATGAGAATGCGTTAATGTACAAATTCGCCCTGCAGATGGATTTCAGCAGCGTGCTGACAAACTTGGCAGGATTAAAGGAAGACATTTCAGGAATAAATAAGCCAGTATTGGCTTATTATTTAATGAACACTTTTGATAAACAGTATATTAATAACGGGTATGATAATTTAAGGAAAATTATAAGGCAAAACCTGCAAAGCATAATATGCAAATACCCGAACAAGAAAATGATAAACCAGTCATTGAAAAAGAAAATAATAAAAAAATTGCAAATTAACGGCAAAAATAAGTCCATGTTTAAACAGATAATAAAAGATTATTTAATTAATAATGAAACAAAAAAAGCGGTTAAATTGCTGAAACTTTTCAGCAAAGAAGAAAGACAAGAAATAATGCCGAAAGAAGTAAAAGTGTATGAGAAAGCATTAAAAAATATTGACGCAAAAAAGCACAACCGCATTAAAAAATTACTGGAAATAATGAATAATTACGAAGTTGAATTCCCGAAGAATGAAGAATTAATTGAGAATAAAATAAGGAAAATAATGAGCAATGAAAAATCAGAGTATACAACAAACACTTTGGAATACTTCCTGGAAACCCTTAAAAAAAGTGATGCTCCAATACCCAAGGACCTGGGAGTATATTTATCAAGTAATGTGTATGACTTATTAAGCACTCTGGAATTATTTGAAAAATATGACATTCCATTCTCAAAGGACTCAAAAATTTACGAAAAAGAACTGAAATTTTTAATAAATCAAGGCAGTATTTACGCAATTGAAAAATTATTAACAAAGATTAAAGAAAATGAAATAAAAATAGAATTTAATTATGAATCAGGAATAAAAGAAGCAATAGAACAGTGCATAATTAAGAAACTAAGATGGATTGATGAAAAAGAATTAGATAAATTAATCAAATTATCCAATCTGAACAATTACAATATTAAATTGCCAAGGGAAATGCAGAAGCACAGGAAATTGAAGGAACTGATGAAAGAATACTTGAAGAAAAATGATTTTGAAAAAGCAATAAGATTATTGTCAGTCACGGACAACTCATTATTGGAATACGAATTGGGCAGGATTAATGAATTGTTCAACAAAGGATTGGAGCAAAAATTGCTTGATTTTGAGTATAAGCAGTTGAAGGATTTGACAAGCAAAGTGCCGCACATATACAGCGGATTAAAGCATAAAATCCACAATTTATTGGATAAACAGGAAATGAAAAAATTTGAAATGCCGCCCAAAATGTACTCAGCATTATTTTTGCCTGTATTGGCAGCAGGCTCATTTGCTGTTTTACTGAACAATCTGTCAGTAAACAGTCCTTTATACTTTTTTGAATTAGTGTCCTATTTTATTGGAATGAATACTTACAGCGAATCATTAAAAAAAGTTTATGACATGAAAAAGAAGAATGAAATAAAGAAGAAGAACCCGGGAGCGCTGGAGAATTACAAGAATCTTAAAAAATTGGAGGATTCAATTAAAAAGCCGAAAGCAAAGAGGATGAGAAAATATTCTTATTATGATGAATTATTTTTTCAGTAATTATTATAAAATACAGGCATATTATAATTTGTTGTGAAGTATGAGGATTTTCTGGATTTAAAGTATAAGCCTGCAAGCAACGACTTGGTGTGCTTGTTCAGGATTACGCCTGACAAAGGATTCAATGTTAAAAATAGTGCTATTCGCGTGGCTGCTGAGAGCAGCAACGGCACATGGAGCGACTTGAAAGTGCCGAAGCACTTATTAAAATTAAAGGCAAAAGTTTACAAAATAAACAAGGATTTGGTGAGGATTGCTTATCCTTCTGAATTGTTCGAGACTAATAATATGAGCCAGATTTTGTCAAGCATTGCAGGGAACATTTTTGGCATGAAAGCAGTCAAAGGATTAAGATTGGAAGACGTGCAATGGCCGGGTAAGATGATGAAAGGATTCAAAGGCCCGAATTTCGGCATAAAAGGCGTGCAAAAATTGTTCAAAATAAGTAACCGCCCGCTTATTGCCACTGTGCCCAAGCCAAAAGTGGGCTATTATAGTGAAGAGCATGCAAGAATAGGCTACGATGCATGGACAGGAGGAGTTGACTTGTTAAAGGATGATGAGAATTTAAGCAGCCAGAAATTCAACCCTTTCGAGAAACGATTAAAATTGTGCATGAAAATGAGGGACAGGGCAGAGAAAGAAACCGGCGAGAAGAAGAGCTATTTGATTAATATTACTGCAGAAACTAATGAAATGCTGAAACGCTTGAAAATGGTGAAGGACTACGGGAATGAGTACGCAATGATAGACACTTTAACTGCTGGCTGGGCAGCAACGCAAACCATTTGCAATAAGGCAATGGAAGAAAAAATAATAATGCATTTTCACCGCGCATTCCACTCCGCATTTGACAGGAATCCTTTGCACGGGGTGAGCATGAAAGTATTATGTTCAATAGCGCGGTTGCAGGGCGCAGACCAATTGCATATTGGGGGTTTGGGCAAATTAGCAGGGGATAAGGAAGAAGTCAGGAATAATTATGAAAAA
>PEWF01000118.1 GCA_002779595.1 archaeon CG07_land_8_20_14_0_80_38_8
GTTCCTGCAATCACCTGCACTAAAGTGCTGAAGCTGCTTATTCTTTTGTAAAGTTTTAATTTTTCATCCAGAGGTGCTAATTTTTCTTTCAATTCTCTGCTTTCGTACCCGGAGAGTTCTTCAAGTGCTTTTTTCCTGGTTTTCTCGTATTTGCGGACAGCACCAATTAAAGTTATGCTTTTTCTTCGCATAATAATCACCCCCCACTAATCATTATTTAGAAATAATTACACCTAAAAACTTTTTGAGTATGGGAAAAATTTTTAAAAGGTTAACTTAAGAGCCAATGCCTCTTTTCATGATTTCTTCAGGAATTCTGGTAATCTTCCTTTTCAAATTTGAATTCATCTCTTGAATCGTTAAAATCCATCAAGTAATTCCCCTGAAAATCTGACTCGTAAAGTATGAAATCCTCGTCAACATCGCTTCCGAAAACAAAATATTCCTTCCTGATGCATTCCTTTATCTTTTTAATATCATCCCTTCTGCTGTGTTCAGGATTCTTGCCCGCAAGAATATCCATTAAATCCTTTTTAGCCTCTTTGTCCATTTTAATCCAAAAAATTCTTCGCTTAAAAAATTTATTATACCTCATAAAAAATAATTAATTGAAGAATAATGCCAGTGCGCAGTAGTTTTTTTTTCCAGATTATTCGCTTCGGAATAAACTAAATTTGTGTTCTTTTTTTTTGTGAAAAAACCTTTTTTTTGAATTGAAAGGTTTTTGGCTTTATTAGTAAACGCGGGCTGAATACCTCGTTGCCTTGGTACTTACACCCCGTTTCTATCGACCTCGTCATTTACGAGGAGCCTTAAACTGTGTCTCGTTTCGCGGGGGGCTTCGATCTTAGATGCTTTCAGATCTTATCCCTTAAGGCGTAGCTGCCCAGCAGTACCTTGTCAGATAACTGGTACACCAGAGGCCTCGAATGATCGTTCCTTTCGTACTCAATCATCCTTCCACTCAGACACAGAACACTTCCAGTAGATATTATCCGAACTGAGTCACCTCGTTCTTAACCCAACTCACGATCCCTTTTAATCGGTGAACACCCGCACCCTTGGCCGCTTGTGCACGGCCAGGATAGGAAGAGTCGACATCGATGAAGCAAGCTCCGTCGTCAATGTGTACTATCGGACGGAACAACTCTGTTATCCCTAGGGTAACTTTTCTGTCAGATCCAGCTCTCAGAAAGAGAGGCATGGATGATCGCTAAACCGCACTTTCGTGGCAGGAATCTTTGCTTTGCGGATTCCTGTCAGGCCAGCTTTTGCTTTTGCACTCTACTCCGGAGTTCTAACCCGGATGAGCTGACCTTTGGGCTCCTATGATACCTTGTCGTAGGAGTGCCACCCCAGCCGAACTGCCCATCAATAGGTGTCCTCAAAAACTTAATTTCAAGTAAGCATTATGAGTTATGAATGTCAGTGTTACATTGTTGACTCCACGCAACCTGGGGGCCGCGCTTCGAAGTCTCCTGACTACGCTATAATCCACAACCCATAACACAGCTACAGACTGCAGTAAAGCTCCTAGGGTCTTCACATCCCACTGGAAGTCACCGGCTTCTGCACCGGTAAAGTGAGTTCTCAGGTTTCAAGCTCGGGACAGTAGGAATCTCGTTACGCCATTGGCAAAGCCATCATTTAAATGGCAAGGCATTGCGCTACCATAAGAAGGTCATAGTTACCTCCGTCGTTAACCAGTCTTTGGATCCGTTGAACCGGATTTTCAGATACTGGCACTGGACAGGCGTCGCCGATTATACTAGTCGTTTCCGATTTGCAATCAGCTATGTTTTAATTAAACAGTCCAATTCCTCTAGTCACTGCGCCCAGCACTCGCAACTATGCAGTTACGAACGCTGAGACCCCTTCTCCCGAAGTTACGGGGCTAATTTGCCGAGTTCCCTGAGCTTGCTTATTCCCTACAGGCCTTAGATTTCTCTTCTAGGGGCACCTGTGCTGGTTCTGGGTACGATTAATCTGAATCCTTACTGTTAAAATTTTCATGGATTCCAGGGATAAATTGAACCAGAGTACACTGGCTATTCTAAGCTTTAATCCACTTCTCCTCATTGCAAGACTCCATGGATTTGTGCTTATTAGACAACACGACAGTGTTGCTCAACCTACCCCGAAATGTCTCTTAACAGTCTTACGTTGCCGTGCGTATCAGATTAGTACACGATTATTAACGCGTTTCCCTTTCCCCGCATACAGTTAAGTTGCGGGTTAGGATCGACTAACTCTTCGCTGACGAACAGTGCGAAGAAACCCTTGCCCTTACGGCCATGTGAATTCTCATCACACTACGATGAATACTAGCGGCAAAATCCTCGAATCCAAAACGGTCCACGCAAGTTCACACTCACGCTTCCACCCATTCAGATCGCCTCCCTAACCAGACACAAAAACTATGTGTTTCCTAAAGTATCGGTGACTTACTTAGCCCCGTCCATTTTCGGCGCATGTAACCTCGAAAGGTAAGTTGTTACACACTTATTATAGGATGGCTGCTCCTAAGCCCACCTTCCTTCTGTCTGTGGTTGCAAACAACCTCGCTTGCACTTAGTAAGTACTCTGGGACCTTAACTTTAGTCTGGGTTGTTCCCCTCGCGGATATAAGGTTTACCCCTATACCCCGACTCCCTTCATCTACGACGTTATGGTATTCTGAGTTTGACTCGGGAGCGAACAACAGTAGTTGCCCTGCGTCCCCAATCAGTATCTTTACCCTCATAACTATCTCCGAAGAGGCTTGACTGCGGCCAAATTTGGGAGGAACCAGCTATGGCCAAGCACGATTAGCATTTCACTCCTATCCCCAGCTCTCGAGAAAGCATGCTCGCATTACCTCTCCGACCCTCCACGAACTGGATTGTCCGCTTCAGTCTGTCTAGGGATAGCTCGCTTGGCTTCGGGTCTTACAGCAGTAACTTCAGGCGCTATTCACACCTCGCCCCTCGCATGCTGCGGGCTGCGTTGGTTTCCCTCCGGCTTCCCACTAACGTGTTTAACCTTGCTACTACCATAAACTCTTTGCCTCTTTATCCGAAAGGAACGTTGCAACACCCGTAGTGCCGCAACCTACCGTAACTGTCAGGTTTCAGGCTCTTTTAACTCTCTGTCAAAAGTTCTTTTCAACTTTCCCTCATGGTACTTGTTCGCTATCGGTCTTATTGAGTATTTAGAATTGGAAGTTTCTGACTCCCGTCTTCCCAAAGGATTTCCGACCCTTGGTACTCTGGATTCCGAGTACTACTGTTCAAACTTCCCCTACCGGACTTTCACCTTCTATGGTCCCACGTTCCAGTGGAGTTTGGGTCATTTGAACAGTTCGATATTCCCGGTCCAAAACAGCACATTTCAGCAATAGTCACCTATGCTGATTCGCTTTGTTCTCTGTCCTTTTCGATCGACTTTACTAAGGACATCCCTATTGGTTTCTTTTCCTGCGGGTACTTGAATGATTTGATTCCCCGCGTTCCTCTTATACTCTTAGAGTATAATAACCGTTAAAGGTTAAGACTCTTATTCGGGCACCCATGGATCAAAAGCTCCGTGCGCTTCCCCATGGCTTTTCGCAACTTGGTACGCCCTTCATCAGCTTAATAAGCCAAGTCATCCACCTAACAGCGTATTCACCTTTCCTTTCATATAATGAGATTTTTCACAAAAAAATTTTTTCTTGAAGAATAAGCAATTCATATTCTTCCATTGGTTTTTTCCTTACGACTTTTCTGGAAAAAAAACTACTATGCACTGGCACCACTCTTCAATAAGTATGAAATTTTAGTGCCAATCAGTATACCCGAATCTTTCGAAGCATACCTCATCTAACTTAAACACTTAATTCAGAATCATCAACATTGCCCAAAAGAATGGGTTATCTCACGTGATTGCAAGAAATAAAAGTGTAATTAGAATTTAAAAAGGTTACGGGAAGAACAGTAGTTCCGAAAGTTGATGGCACCGTCAACTAGATTTTAAGGTTCAATCTATTTAAGAATTTC
>PEWF01000122.1:0-538 GCA_002779595.1 archaeon CG07_land_8_20_14_0_80_38_8
AATCGAAGTTGCAAGAGAGGTTTCACAAAAAGAAATTTTGATAGAACATAAAGAAGTTCCCCCTACATTCCTACAAAAAGTAGATTTAGATACGTCATCTTTTAATAGAGAATTCGGAAGATTGGCGGTCACGTCGTTAAACGATGGTATGGCGCGAACTTACGACTATATAAGAAGAGAAATCGGAAAGACTGAAAATGAAGAATAATAAGATGAAAGCAACTATATTTATACCGACATATAACGGAGAAGATCATCTAGGGGATATATTAGCTGCTATTTTTACTCAAAAAGTAGACTTCCTTTTTGAAGTTCTAATAATTGATTCTGGGTCCAAAGATAAGACTCTTCAGATTATCAAGACCTACATGAATAAGCACAAAAATATCAAACTAGTCGAAATTGCTAATAGCGAGTTCGGTCATGGCAAGACTAGGAATTATGCTGCTCAAATCGCAAAAGGCGAGATAGTGGTTTACTTATCGCATGATGCAATCCCTGCGCATAATAGTTGGTTATATGAAATGGTTAAGCCTTT
>PEWF01000122.1:599-3768 GCA_002779595.1 archaeon CG07_land_8_20_14_0_80_38_8
GTAGGGTTCCTGACTTGGAGTGCTACTCTCGCGTAACAATTATAAAAAAAAGAATCCTATATTATAATCATGGCTTTTGACGATGAATATTTTACAAGCGTGGACACGAGCAGTTACTTCACAGTGAACGGAAAAAGCTCAATTTACAACGCAGCGCAGGGCATCACTCTTGGCGAGAGTTTCACGCCGGCACTAACTCCTCTTGCAGGCACTAATCTTGCCATTAATCACGGCTTGCCGAGCGTTATGATCAGCGCGTGGGAGCCTAAAGCAGGAGTGAGGGAAGGGCACGGCGCAGCAGTTGACAGAATATCGCAGTTGCAGGAGCAGGCAATCGGCGAATTATTAAGCGTTAATAAGATGAACCTGACAATGCACGCGCCAATTGTTGACATTATGGGAATCATAAGCAATGAGAGAGGCGCGCAGGTTAGCTCCCAGCAAAGGCAGGATACTATGAATTTATTAAAATTTAACATGAAACAGGCAGACAGAATCAGCGAAAAGGCAGGATTGGAAAAAATTCCTTTCAACATTCATGCAAGCAATTTCGGCGCAGTAGGGCACAGATTTGACAGCGGGTTCAGGAATAATAAGAATGAAACTATTCTCGGCACTCATGATTACTTGGTTGACAAGGACAGCGGGAGAATAATCCCAAATGACAGCGACTTCCAGTTCATGGACATAAAAAAAGGGAAGGAATCAGATTATGACATAATCCCTGACACAGTGCAGCCTGGAGGAGTTATGGCTTTGTTCGAAATTACTCCAGATAAGAGGATGGGTATGGCAAACCGCACAGCACTTGATGAGGAATGGAAAAAAGTAGCAGATGCACAAATCAAGATAAAACAATTAAAAGACCAGGGAGTTGACCCAAAAAGCGAAATTATGAAAAATTTGAATACAACTATTCATACTGCAATGACAAAAATAGAACATTTGGAAAGCCCATATTTTAAAAGTGAAGAAAAAAAACAGCAAATTATTCACATGAAGGATTTCAGCGAAGCAGTAGTTCCGAAACAACTTGCCGAGCTTGCAATGGCATCATTAAAGGATACGAAGACGCATCCAGTAATTGCTGTTGAGAATGAGCCTGGCTGGCAATTGGGAAGCAATCCTGAACTATTAATCAGCTGGGTTAATAAAGGAAGGGAAGAATTCGCTGACAAATTAGTGAATAATGAAGGTTATTCCAGAAAGGATGCTGAAATGAAAGCAAATGAGTTAATTGGAGTCACATTAGACACCGGGCATCTGAATACTTTAAAATCACAGATTAATCCAAAAACTAATAAGAAGTGGACAGATAATGAATTAGAGGAGCAGGCCAGAAGAATGGCAGCAACAGGCGCGAAACTCGTGCACATTGCTGACAACATCGGCGAATTAGGGCAGGACACGCACATGATTATCGGAAGGGGAAATGCTAAAAATGAGGAATACCTGAAAATATTAAAGGAGCATGGCTTCAAGGGGCAGGCGCAGTTTGAAGCATTCACAGGAGAGTGCGAGTTTGACAAATTATCAGCGCAGGCAAACCTGATGGGTTTGGGAGCGCCAATATATTCAATGCAGGCAGTTCCAAGGTTCACAGAAGTTGGTATGGATTTGCAGGGTCCTTACTCATTAAGGAACGTGAATTACGGGCACCAGATTCCCTCGCTGCATTTCAGCCAGTGGGGAGGGCCTTTTGCAGGCTTGCCCAGCACGTTCGGCGCAGGACAGGGAGAGAGGAAGGACCAGTTTTCAGGAACTCCCACAGAGTAAAAACAATTAAAAGGTGATGGTTTAATGGCAAAAAAAGAGGAAAACAATTTGGATGAATTATACGGGGAGGATTACAAGACAGCATTAAGGCTTGCTAATGAAATATTCCCTGAATTCAGCAGCGTGGTTAAAAGCATTATTTATTTCGGCAGCAGTTCGCGCAAGAAAGCAGCAAGGGGCGACATTGACGTCTTAATCATATTCAATGACGCTAATGTTATCAGCGACAAGGATTTCAAGATGTATTTCAGCAAGAAAGTTGACGAAGCAGTCAAGAAAGTTGACGAGCGACTGCACATTAACGTTGTAACCCTTACAGTATTCTTTGAGAACTTGATTAATGCTAAGCCAGTAGTGATGAACGTTTTAAGGGACGGCGTGGCATTGATTGACACTGGCTTCTTCGCACCTCTGAAAATCTTATTATTGAAAGGGAAGTTAAAGCCTAGCGCTGAAGCAATACTGAATTCAGCAGCAAGGGTTGACGCGCACACAATAATGAGCAAATTAAACTTATTGTCAGCGTTTCAGGAATTGTACTTGAGCATGCTTGACGCTGCGCAGGCAACCATTATGGCTTACGGCGCAGTGGCGCCAAGCCCTGAAAAAGTGCCTGATTTGCTAAAAGGCATTAAGATTCCTGCAAGCCAGATTACTAATTTCAGGAAGATGCAATTAGTGTTCAAGAAAGTGGAGCACAGGGAATTGAACAAAATGACAGGAAAAGAATACGATGCTTACAAGAAGAAAGCGGAAAGTTTCAACAAATTAATGGAAGCGAAGTTAAGGAAGAAAATTTAACCTTCTGCTTTCACTACCTGCGCAATTCCTGACAAGTCCACGTGCATCATTAATGCCTCTTTTTCCAAGTCCTTCTTTGCTTTCACAACGCTGCAAGGCAGGTACTTTTCAACATCGCCAGAGTTGAAGAATTTCAAACCTTCAAGTGAAACCAAGTAATGTGCCACCAATTCATTAGTTGTCTCTTCATTGTCATCCTCTGCTTTGACAGTATTGTACAATCTCGTAACCCCATGCGCCAGTAAAGCATTGAAGTACTTAGTGCAATCAGCGCCATCATTTTCCAATTGTTTTGCTTTAATTTTGCAAGATTTCAGGAATAAATCAAACTTTCCATTTTTTAATCCTGCTTCAATTTTTGAAAATTCTTTTGTTGAGGAATAATTTTTCAGCACTCTTAATGCATTGTCAAAATAATTAGGCAATCCGCAGGTATGCTCTTTTTCAATATTTGGATTGAATTCTGTTCTCATCCAGTCATAAAATTCTCCAAGCAAATAATTATAAGATTCTTTTGTCCTCTGAAAATTTGTTAAATTACTAACAGTAACACTATTCCCTCTATTGCTTGTCACTGCCTTGCTGATTCTCC
>PEWF01000122.1:3882-4024 GCA_002779595.1 archaeon CG07_land_8_20_14_0_80_38_8
CATCCTTGCCCTTTTCCAGCACATCAACTAAGTAGCCAATACTTAAGTATGCCAATTCCCTGTCCTTGTCCTTGCCTCCAAATTCATATTTTGTTAATTCAGGAGCGCCAAGAACAGGATTCATCACTGCCTTGCCCAAAAC
>PEWF01000035.1 GCA_002779595.1 archaeon CG07_land_8_20_14_0_80_38_8
GAATATGCAGTTAATGACGCACACTTTGAAGCCTACAATGATAACAATGATTCCATTCCTAATCATATTCGCTTACGCGAAGAGCGTAATACAATTAGACCAGCCCTTAATCACCTTGCCGGTAACCCTTCCAATAATAGGAAACAGTTTCGAATTCATAGGGGTTTACTTCATCACAAGCATTATATGCTCAACAATACTAAGAAAATTATTAAGCCGTTAATTTTTTAAAACGCTATATTTTGGTGATATTAATAATGAAAGTGAAAAAAAGCGACAGGACAAGCAAGAAAAGAAGATACACTTCCCCTGGAGGAGACAGGAGGATAGAATACCATAAGAGGAAGCACTCAGTTATAGTGTGCGCTTCATGCGGCGAAAAACTGAAAGGAGTCCCGTTAAGATTAAACAAGAAAAGCAAGACTGAGAAAGTACCGAACCGCCCTTATGCAGGAATTTACTGCAGTGCGTGCTCAAGGAAAGTAATAAAAGACAAAATTTATGAAAAGATAAGGAATATGGGAGAGTGAAGAAAAATATGATTGAAGTAGGAAGATTATGCTATAAAATAGCAGGAAGGGAAGCAGGCAAGCCGTGCATTATTATTGACATTATTGATGATAATTATGTTCTTATTGATGGGTTAGTCAGAAGAAAAAGATGCAACATAAACCACCTGGAATTCACGCCAATAATTTACAAAGTTGCAAAGAAAGCAGACACTGAAACAGTTGTGGATTTGCTGGTCAAGAACAAAATAATAAGCGAAGCGCCCAAGAAGAAAACAGCAGAAGAAAAGGCTGTGAAAAATGAGAAACCAGTAAAGCATAAAATAATCAAAAACCCTGAAAAGAAAGAGGCAAAGAAGCAGGCAAAGGCAGAGAAGAAAACCAAAAAACCAAAAACAGCAAAACCAGCCAAGAAAGCGGCAAAAAAACCAAAAACAGCAAAACCAGCCAAGAAAGCGGCAAAAAAACCAAAACCAGCCAAGAAGAAAGGAGCTGGGGAAAAAAAATAATTTAAAAAATCCTGAACACCACTAAAAACATTAATGCCTGACAAGAAATTGCTTGAAGAATTAAATGATTTGAAGCTTGTTAGTTCCGAGAAGTTCCTGGAAAGATTAAAAAAAATTAAGGTAGAAAACCCGCCACTTTATGACGAAATAATCAAAGCATTAAAAAAAGAGGAGACAAGCGAGGAGCCTGCCAACTTGATTGATTTAAAGGATGGATTTGGGCCAAAGCAATTAACTTCCGAGGAAGCAGAAGCGCCGAAATTAAAAAACAAGAGCAATAAATTGCTGCTAATCCTTGCAGTAAGCGGATTAATAATATTAATAATAGTATTTATAATATTCTTATTCTTATAATGAAAATTATGGGACTGCTCCCTTTTGAAAAAGAAAAAAGAAAATTAGTAAAAAGATATGAGAGTTCAACCAATCCTGAATACGGATTAAAACCGGAAGACAGAACCATTGCAGAACTGCTCAATTCAGGCATTATAAATCTTGACAAGCCGGGAGGATTAACCAGCCATGAAACAGCAGACATTGTCAGGAAAATTATGAAAGTGAAAAGTGCAGGGCACGGCGGAACGCTTGACCCGAGAGTGACAGGAGTCCTGCCAATTGCTCTGAACAAAGCCACAAGAATACTTGAAGTATTCCTTCACGGAGGCAAAGAATACGTTTGCGAAATGAAACTCCACAAAGAAGTGAGCGAAAAAGACTTGTTAAAAACGTTCAAAAAATTCACAGGCACAATCAAACAACTCCCGCCAATTAAGAGCAGCGTGAAAAGAATCCTGCGCGAAAGGACAATTTATTACATTGAATTGCTGGAATTCGCAGGCAGGACTGCGCTGTTCAGGGCGGGGTGCGAAGCAGGAACTTACATAAGAAAATTGTGCACAGACATGGGTGAAAGTTTGGGAGTGAACGCCCACATGCAGGATTTAAGAAGGACAAAAGCCAGCTGCTTCAAAGAAGAAAACAGCATTACCTTATTTGAACTGCAGGAAGCAATGGCATTGTACGAGGAGAAAAGTGATGAATCACTGCTCAGGAAGTGCGTAATGCCTGCTGAAGCAGGAGTGCAGCACTTAAAAAAAGTAATAATAAGCGACGGAGGAGTTGCAGGAATGAGTTACGGCGCGCCGTTAATGCTTCCTGGAGCAGTCGCAGTGACTGAGAACATAGAAAATAATGAATTAATTGCAGTGATGAGCCAGAAAAACGAGTTAGTCGCGCTCGGAAAAGCAGCAATGACAGGCAAAGAAATGCTTGAAAAAAGCAAAGGAATATGCGTGAATGCCTACAAAGTATTCATTGAAAGGGAAGTTTACCCAAGGAGCTGGAAAAAAGAATGACGTTCGAGCATTACTACACAAAGAAACCGACAAGCGCACTAAAATTTTACAATTTTAAAGCAAGAATAAGAGGATTCCATTTCGAGTTAACCACGAGCACTGGAGTGTTCAGCCCCAAAAAAGTTGACAAAGCCACAAAATTATTAGCAGAAAACATGATAATCCGGAATAATGAATCATTCCTTGACTTGGGATGCGGCTACGGCGCAGTAGGCATAACAGCCGCAAGAATGGGCGCAAAAGTAGTGATGAGCGATGTTAACGAAAGGGCATTAATGCTCGCGCAAAAAAACATTAAAAATAACAAATTAAGCGCTGAAATAGTAAACAGCGAAGGATTCGCAAACATTAAAATTTTTTTTGACAATATCTGCCTCAACCCGCCGATTGCGGCAGGCATGAAAACCTGCAAATCATTAATACATGAATCATGCAATCACTTAAACAATCACGGATTACTGCAGATAGTTGCAAGGCACAAGAAAGGAGGCAGAAGATTAATGGAATACATGGAAGAATTGTTCAGCAACGTTCAAACCCTTGCAAAAAAAGGAGTGTTCAGGGTTTACGTTAGCGAGAAAAATATTTAAGAATGCAAATCATTTCATTTAATCCAATGATAAATAAATCATTATTAAAAATTCTTGCATGCCCTGACTGCAAAAGCGGCTTGAAAGAGTCGGGCAAAAATTTAAAATGCACTAACTGCAAAAGAATCTTCAAAATAAGCAATGGAATACCATCATTGCTGCCGAAGAACCAATAATTTTATAAGTAGAAAAATTTGCCTTAACACCATCCAAAATTACGTTTAAAGGTGGTTTGTGAAATCATGAGTATAACTTATACAGAGAGCGCAGTAGGGCCTAATCTTCAGGAAGCAATCAGTAACGGGCAATTGCCTCCAGGCAAAACCCTTGAAGAGGCATTAAAAAATAATGACAGTTTAAGAAGCACTCTTAACAATAATATGAACTATTACGGCTCAGTAAAAAGCAAAAAAACCGGCTGGGAGAACTCATTAGGAGGCAGTAATCCAGTCCTCTTCGGCAATGACTGGTATAATAACACAAAATTCTGCAAAGATTACGTGAAATACAACCAAGAAGCAGGAGTTGACTTCATGGACAATGATGCTTCCGCGTGGACAGAGCCGTCAGCACATTTCAGCTTCTTTGACATGCTCGGGCCAATAGGATTATACGCAGGCATTAAGTCAATACTTTACGCTAAAAATAATTATGATGAAACAAAAGGCAAAGTTGCGCTCGGCGCTGGAATAGCATCAACTTGTGTTGGTGCAGTATCAACAGGATTAGCAGTAAGCAAATTCTCAAATTATTACACTAAGTACAATTCTTCAAATTTGATGACAAAACTTGAAGGCATTAAGGGCATGAGCATGACTGGCGGGAGCATGATGGCAGGATTAGGAGGCATATTATTGGCAGACGGAGTATTGGACATTATCAAATGGCGCAGAACAGGAGAAAGCAAGTATGCAATGTATGCAGCTGCAAAAATAGGAACAGGAGCGCCGGTAACAATCGGCGGAAGCATGCTCATAAGTGCAGGAGCCAGCAGTTGGCTGACAACTGAGAGTTTGGGAAGCGGGATGTACGCAGTCTCAACAGAGAATGCGGCAACTATTATGTCATTAAACGCGCCAGTCTCGTCAGCGTTCACGCTCGGAAGCATACCCTACGGCATTGGCTTTGGGATAATCGGTGGGGTTATTGCAGGAATTGCAGGAACGATCTTCCTTGCAAAGAAAATTGTCAAAAAGATAAGAAGCAAGAAGAAAGCAGGGCCTAATAATGTGAATTATTAAAAGGTGGAATGCGTTGAAAATAATAAAAGAAAAAAAAGAAGAGTTACTGACAAAGGATAATGTGAATAAAGCATTAAAGCAGGCATACTTGGGAAAAGATTACGGATTCACAGATGAAGAAATTAAAAAATTAAAAACTGCATTCTTCTACACCAACAATACGAATTCACTGAACAATTTCAGCACTAAAACAAATTCTTATAATGAAGGCAATATCCCTCATGAAAGATATATCAGGGCTTTGCAGGATTTGGAAATACTCAAATACGAAGAAAAAAAATATTCAATTTTCTCAGCAGATGAGAAGAAAAGCCTTGAAAAAGTATTGGGCAACTTTGCCGGCTTGGAAGAACTGGATTCTGAAATTTTTGAAAAATGGAGAAAAGCGCAGGCAGAATATGAAACAGAAGTTGTGAAATACTTGGCAGGAAGGGAAGTATTTGAATATTATTCTTTCATAGGGGGCTTGAAGCCTGAAGAAATGCCTGAAAAATTCAAAGAATACTACGCCTGCTATTTGGACAACATGAATCAAGAGCTTAAAAAAGAAATAATCAGCGAAAACATTTATGAATTTTTATCAAGCATGCCCTCAAAATCAGCAAAAGCAGAGAATGAAGAAAACACAGAAGAATTAAAGGCAATAATCCATAATTTTTACGAGAAAGGAGCTGATAATCTGCCGAAATTCATTAATGATTTGAATAATTATGAAATAATTTACAAAAAAATCCTGTTTAATAATGAAAAACTGGAAACTGAGTTTAATGCAGAGCTGAATTCATACTTTTTCAAGAAAAGCAGGCTAATATTGAATAATACAGAGATTAACCTGAAAATAAACAAGTACTTGGCTAAGAAAGCAGTAGTGAACAAAGGCTCAGAACTTAAAAAAGGCACCACTCTTAAAAGAAAATTAAGTATGGAAGAATTATTATCTGATAATGAACTCCTTGACAGATTAATAGGCGTGCCTGCAAACCATGAATTCTTCTCATCCGAAGAAATGTTCGTTCTCGTAACTGCAATTAATTACTTAAATCTTAACAAATATGAAAGAAAAATTGAAGAAAAAGAGAATCTTCTTGCAAACTTATTAATAGGAAAAACATTATATTATGATGCAAAATCTGACGAAGCAATAAAGGACTTTTACAGCACATTATATGACATTGTTGATAATAACATAATCTTTTTAAGCAAAATAATCAGGTATAATAATGATATGTTTCCTCAAAGTATGAACAATTTCTGGATTGAAAATTATGACAAGAAATATGAATTAATAAAATGCCTGCCAGAATATTTTAACAACGTCTCTGAAACTGAAGATGACAGCCCATCCATTACAGGCAAGGAAATTCTTGAAGAAGAATTAGTTGGTTCGATTAAACCTGAAATGATGGCAGAATTAAAGAAATTGAAGGCGGCAGAGAATGCAAAAAAACTAATAATTCCGAAAGAATCAGAACTGTCTGAAAAGCCTGCAAAACTATCAGCTCTGCAGCAGGAAATATTAGACGCGCAGAAGAAAATTTTAGGTGAAAAGAATGAGCAGTAAATCGCAGGCAAAGCAGGTATACTCACTGCTTTTCTTATTATTAATAATTTCAATAGGTTTCAGCGTGCCGTTTGCAACAGGATTTTACAGGTTCACCAACTCCAAAGGTTATGTTAACTCATTAGGAGGCATAGGTGTTGAGGCTAAGAATATTGTGTTAACCTGCACCGGGGCTGGAGGTTACACTGCATCAACTCAGACAACTTCCACTGGATATTATGATTTCAGCAGTTACGGAAACCAGTTCTTCTGCACTGACAACTGCGGAGTGACATGCAGAGTAAGCGCTTCAGATTCATTAATTATTGTGCCAAGCAACAGTTTCTCGTTCACAGTTAAAAACGGGGCTTATGAAGAAGTCGGGAAAACAGTGAACATGGTTTACAACGCTTACATAGGAAAGGAATGCTTCAACTTCAACCAGGTAAGCGGTTCAATAAAATCAAACGATGGCTTAATAGTAAAAAACCAGAACGTATTATTGTCATGCAATAACAAGAATTACACTGCAACCACTAATAATGAAGGCATTTTTAACTTCACCACCACTAATGACTTATTCGCGTGCGATGCAGAAAATAACTGCAATATAAACTGCACACTAACATCCGAGAATATTACCTTAATAAACAGCAGCTTCACTGCAAGGATTGAAGAGGTTGAAACCTCATGCAATGCAGGCAATACTCAGATAATTAATTATTACACCAGCGGAGTATCCAATGCCAATCTTGACGTGGCAGGATTATTCGAACCAGACACTGCCAGTACTTACGGCCCAGTTTTCAGCTTCACATTCACGCCTTATGTAACAGTTAATGAGTGCAGGTTCAGCGAGACGAACAATGATTATTCGGGCATGACTAATGTTGTAAGCGGCTACGTAGGATTCGCACCATCGCAGGCAAGCCACACTTTTTACGTTGCATGCGACACGCCGTTAACAACAGAAGACTCACTGCACACTGAATCAGCAACTTACAATTTTGATTTGCAGAAACCTGTAATCACGAACTTGGACAACAGTTCAGGAAGCATATTGGACAGCATTCCGGCGAATGTGACAATCACTTTGAACGAGGACAGCAAGTGCCAAGTTTCAGGCGCAGACACTGGCTACGATTACGGATTAACCAACTGCTCCAATAATTACAGCACTAATACTGCCTGCGAACTGCCTCCATTATTTGAAGGCATTAACAATTTTTACGTGAACTGCGTTGACGCTTACGGCAATTACTACAACAGCACAGACAATGTCCAGGCAAGTTATGACATAGACACAGCAAATCCTGAATACGCAGTTGATTCAGAATCAGTAATGATAGGGCAGAACAATCCATACACTATTAACTGGATATTATACGACGCGCACCCGTCACGCTACGAATACTATTACCAGCAAGTTTCAATGGAAAATAGTTCATGGATTAATGCGCAATCAGTGCCTAAAACAGTGAATACTTTGAATCTTGGAATGTTCAATTACACACTAATCTTCAACGACACATTAGGGCATAAAAATTCGAGCACTGTAATAGTGGAAGTTACTGATTTGAACGCGCCAGTAATAACACTTATCTTGCCTGTGAATAATTCAGTAATCAAAAACCCAGTGATTATGAAAATCAGTTTAAGCGAGGAAATAACTAATTGCGCTGCAGAATATAATAATATTAACCACACAATGAACAAATTGCCCGGAGACGTGTTTAATTTAACAGATAATTTCACTGACGCGCTGCATAACGTGAAATTTTACTGCAATGACACTTACAATAATACAGGGTTTAACCAGATTTTCTTCACAGTTGACAATACGCCTCCTGAAATAAGCATTGACATTAATGATTCAATGCTTGAATACGCAGTTGACGCAGTTAACATTACACTGAACATTTCAGAACTTCACCTGGAAGAATGCTTATTGTATGCAGAATATCCTGACGAGTCATTACTGGCAGAAACCAATGATTTAAACATAGCATTCAATCCGGATGTTTTAACACAATTAGGAGTTTACACTATTGAAGTTTACTGCACTGACTTTGCAGGAAACTATAATTCAACAAGTAATTACTTCACAGTAAGCGACACTTCAAATCCAGTAGTAACGCTCTTATCTCCTGATAATGAATTATTGAACGGGACAGTATTGTTCAACTGCTTAGCAGTGAACCACTTATTAAATGATGCAACGCTTTACGGCAACTGGAGTGCTGGCTGGCATGCGGACCAGACAATCCCTTTAAGCGGAGAGCAGGACTACGCAGCATTCACCAAGAACATAAGCACAGGATTTTATGAGTGGAATTGCTACGTGTGCGACACAAGCAGCAACTGCGCATTCGCTGCTGAAAACAAAACATTTGAAACTGACAATACGAATCCTGTAATAAACCTGACTATCAGCGATTCAATGGTTGAATATGGAATGGACAATGTTAATGTGTCATACACTATTACTGAAGCCAATCCTGATTACTGCAGTTTTACTATTTACTACCCGAACAGCACATTATTAACAAGCCCTTTAAGCAATGAAATAATTTTAACGCCGTCAGAACTTACTGCTAAGGGAGATTATACTGCAATTGTTTACTGCAATGATGCTCTGAACAATTCAGCAAGCGCAATTGATTACTTCAATGTGAATGACACGCTCCCTCCTGCTGTGACAATTGTCAGCCCAAATCAAGCATATTACACAAAAAATAATATATTATTCAACATCACTCTTGACTCATTTGCTGAATGGTGCGGTTACTCTCTTGACGGATTCGAGAATATTACTCTAACTAATGAGTCATTATTCTCATGGCATTATGAGAATAACAGCGTGCCTGAAGGATTTCATTACGCAGAATTTTACTGCAATGACACAAGCAATAATATGGGAATGAATAATAGTGTTTTCACAATTGAAACAACACCTCCAATCATAGAAAACGTGCTGCATTCTTACACAAGTAGTTCTGTTCTCGGATTGAACAATAATTTAACAATAAGCGCTGATGTTTTAGATGCACTTCCGGGAGTAAGCGAAGTATTATTCGACAGCCAGAAAGCACAATACAATATTGGCAGTATTTATTATTACAATCATACGTGCAGTGACACTAATCAGTACTGGAATAATGAAATATTCGCGAATGACACTTTAGGCAATAATAATACTCTTTCAGGATTAGGATTTTCATGGTACTGCGACGTTTCGCCTCCAAGCATTACTGACTGCTCATTCAATGCAAGCACTGCTTCAGACGGGGCAATCGTAAGATTAAACTGTGAAATTAACGAAGAAGGGTATGCAAGCATTGACACAGTATTATTCAGCACGAACTTAGGCGCCCTAACACCAAGCAATACTACTATAAATGATTATTATTACGACTTTCTTTGCAATAATTCAATAGCTGGCAATGTAATATTATTAAGCGCAGAAGCAAACGATACATTAGGCAATAATAATACTGTTTCTTTCAGCGATTCCTTCTTCTGCGACGCGTTCGGGCCTGAAATAAATAATGTCTCAAGCATTCCTGCTGAAGCGCCGAAAGGAAACAATACATGCATAAGCGCGAACGTGACTGATGAAATGCTTGACAAAGTATGGATTAACACGAGTCTGCAGGAATACGGCAACCCTGACACTGTTTACTCAATTTATTACTTATCAGATGACGGCATTGGATGCGATTTAACAGCAGGCGACAACATTTTCTCGCACAATTTAGTATTGGACAAGTACGGCTACTACAATATCAGCACTATTAACGCGAATGACACAGAATCGCAAATAACAGAAATAATATTGGGCAGCACTGTTTACTCATATGACAATACTCCTCCTTTAATAGTAAGCACGCAAGTATTAGGCAGTTACCAGCTGAACAATGGAGAAAGCACTGTTTTAAGAGCAAGGGTGCAGGATTACCCTAACGGCGTGGATAATGTATTGTTCAAAATTTCAGGCAATAATTACACTTACACTTCAAAAAGCGTTGACTTGTATGATTACGTAGTAAACTGCAATAATGATTATGATTACAATTGGACTGACGTGTTCGCTTTTGACTCCTCAAATTATGCAAGCAATAAAACAGTGAATTACAATACTATAACCTGCGACACCCTTTACCCGATTGTTACTGAACCTTTTGTTGATGATTATGTTGTAACACAGGCAGAAGGACTGAACGTAACAACAACAGCGAGCGATTACCACTTGGATAATGTGTGGGTTATGATTACATCACCAGCAGGAGTAGTGCATAATTATACACTTAACAGTTTAGGGGGCAATAATTTTGGAGTAATTGCCCTTCTGAATGAAACAGGTGTCTGGTTTGTGAATCAAACGTTTGCGAATGATACTTATAACCACGTTAATTCCTCAGGCAATGCAGCTCTTAACATTACTGTTGAAGCAATGGATGAACCTTTCATAGCCAATTGCGGCATTAACAATACTTTGCTGCAGAACGGCGGAAGCGCCAGAATGTCCTGCTTCGTGAATGATGATGAAGGCATTGATACTGTATTGTTCGAATTGAACAATACGAATAATACAATTACAGACGTTAACAATCATGTTTATTACAAGGATTTTATTTGCGGAATCAGCCTGAACATACACTGGACTAACGTGTTCGTAAATGATACTGGAATTCCTGTAAATAGTTCAGCGCATCCTCTTGACTTAACATTATACTGCGACGTGGATAATCCAGTAATCTCAAATTACGCTTCACCACCAAGCACGCTCACATTAGGAAGCAATTTGTTAATAAATGCGACAATCACTGACAATAATTTAGTAGTTAATCCAAGAGTGAGCATTACTTACTCGAATAATAGTTTTGCAGTTATTAATTTGAACAATTTAGGCGGAAACATTTACGGAACAAGCATTCCGCTGGCAAGCACAGGCAATTACACTATCCACAATATGAGCGCGGAAGACGTAGTGGGCAATAATGTTGTGATGAACATTAACGAAAAAATTAACTCTGCTGACATTTTCCCGCCAGTCATCAATATCCAGTCGCCTTTTAACGGCACTTATGACACGCATAATGTGAGTTTAATATTCACAGCGCAGGACCCTTACTTCAGCCAGTCATGGTACACTCTTAACAATGTAAATGCAACTAGTGCAGTAAGCAATTCAATACTAACACTCCCCGACGGCTTCTACGAATTAAGATTGTACGCGAACGACACATACAGTAATACAGGCATGCGGGATGTTTCATTCACTGTTGATGCTGAGACGAGCGTGAAGGATTTAAGTATCAATAGTGTTAGTGTGCCGAGCAATGCATACCTGAACGAGAACTTCACACTCTTGGTTAACATTACTAATGAGGGAGGCACTGACGCGTTAGGGGCTAATCTGACAATTTATGACAATTCCAACGTTGCCAGAAATGAACTAATAAACGTGCTTGAAGGGGAAACAATCATTTTCTCTTACAATATGAGCATAAGCGCTGCTGGCTCGCACAATATTACAGTCTACGTAGTGCCCCCTCCTGAAGAAACTGACAGAACTGACAATTCAGGCACTGATTTCATAACAATAAAATCATACATTGAAGACGTTAACGCTGTTATGAGCGCGCCAAAAATAGTAATGCCTGGCACTAATTTCACTGCAAAATTATACTTGTACAATAATGCAAATAAAACACTGGACTTAATAAGCAATTTAACAGTGCCCGCAGGATTCACAATTCAGACAATAAATCCAGCATTCACAATCGTTCCAATAAGTGATTTCGCAGCCGGCGAATGGAATATTACAAGCGCAGCAACTCCTGAAAATTACACTATCAGCACGAAGACATGGGTAAGCAATGAATCAACAATTTATAACATTGTCAATAATAAAATTGTGGAAGTTACTCCTCCTCACAGCCCATTATTCAGCGTTGACCTGACAATAATTCCTGCAACTTTCATCCTTGGGCAGAACAATATTGTAATAGCAGACATTTACAATTACGGCAATGAAACAGCAACTAACTCCAAAGTAACCCTTCACTTGTCAGGCAATCTTGAATTAGTCACTGGAGATTACACTTATTACATGGGCGACTTAGTGAACGGCACAAGCAATTCCACAACGTGGATTATTACACCGAATTCAACAATTGGAAGCTATGAAATCAGCGTATTCGCAGAGTATGACGGCGGAAGCGACGCGGACAATGAAACAATCACTCCAACTTACTTGCCTAATTTAACAACAAGCGACATAGTTTACAGCCACAATGTTGAGAATAATACTTTATTGGTTTACAATTTCACAGTATCCAATACAGGGATGGGCAATGCCACCAATGTTTACGCTTACTTATTGCTGGGCAATAACACCATCCCGGGCAAAATCAATGAAACATTCAATTTGAACGCAGGAGAGCAGAAATACTTGTCCTTCAATTTCACACCAATCAATAATGGCAGTTCAAAATCATTCAAATTAGTGGTGGAGCATTCCAATTCAAGCTATTATTATGAAATAATTAATACTTATTCAGTATGGCTTGACATGATTGCGCCTGCTGACACTATTGTTAATGGCTATGCAACTGTTGACGGCGCAAACATTATTTACTGGACTCCTGTGGCTGATGCTTACAAATATTATGTTTACAAGGGCGTTAACGGGCAGACAGATTTCAATGTTAGCAACCCTAATGTTATAATAATGGCACCAACTCTTATCTGGCGGGATGACTATGTTGATTTGAACAAATGGTATTATTACCGCGTTGCAGCAGTTGATTACGCAGGCAATATCGGCAACCTCAGCGATTATGTAAAAATTATTCCAATGGATTTCAAAACCCAGGAGGACGAACTGGAATACTTGCAGAGCCAGTTAAGCCAATACACTGCCGCTGCCGCTGTTCATGAGCAGGAGGAGCAGTTAACTGCGCAGGTAAACGGGGAAATCACTTCATTACTGAATGATATGCAGTTCTTTACAAGCGTGAGCGAATTATTAACTCCTGAACAGTACCAGAAAGTGCATAATATTATGACAGTCCTGCAAAATGCAAACAGCCAAACAACCCTTAACGACAGGAAAGCTTACCTGAACGAGGCAAAATATTTATTGCAGTCCCTCGGCGCTTATTCAACAGGCTTGGAAACGCACATTTACACTAACACAATCGGCAACTTGACAGTGAAAACAACAGAATCAGTAATCAGTGTTGAATTAAATGACAAGAACCATAACAAGCATGACGTTGCAATAATTGTAATGAATCCTTCAAATAATATTCTTGAAAATATTACATTATACTTTGACGTGCCAAGCGATGCAATATTAAGCAATGGTTTGATTAAGGAGAATAACCAGTTAATTTTCACAATTGATTCATTAAATCCTGGCGGGAATGCAACAATTACTTATTCATTCCTTTCCTATTCTGAATTTGCAAGCAATGGAGTGAATGCTTTAATGAAGACTATTATTCCTGCAAGCGGGCCAAGCTTAGTTACTGGCTTTGCAGGAAGCGTTTTTAACAAAACAAGCAATGAAGCATTCAATCCTGTTTATATTGGATTGGTGTGGCTTGCAGTATTAATCTTGAGCGTTTCCTACTTCCAGAAGAAAAAATTAGTCAAAGTGTACTACAAAGTAAAGGACAACCTGTTCAAGAACGAGGAAGACGACATTATTGACATTAAGATTGAGAAATAACAATTTTTTAAACAATTAAGGAATATTCTTTTTTAAACATGGGGAGCGCCAAAATTGATTTTGAAATGTTATTCCTTTTTGCCTTAATATTATTGGGCATTTTTTTCAGATTATATAATATTGGCACATTAGAGATTAACGGTGATGAGGAAATAATAGGCATAAGTGCAGTTAAATTAGTTCACTCCCATTCTTACGGCATTTTTGAAGGGTTCGGGAACAGTATTGATTCTTATGACCCGCGACTGTACCTGGCAGAGCACCCTCCTGTTGCAAGATTCATAATGGGCTTGCCCACATTGTTCATGAATAATAGTTTTGAAAAAATTATGTCAATAACCCCTGAAACTTATATTTACAATTACGCTGCAGTTACTGAATTTAGGGAAGTATTACTGCCTCTGCGCCTGATGAGCTTCACATTCGGAATACTGGCTATTATTATTATTTTCCTGTTTGCAAAGGATTTCTATTCGTTCAAAACCAGTCTGATAATTACTGCAACTGCGAGCTTGTCGTTTATATTAATAACTCTCAGCAGGCTAATTTTCATGGACATTTACGCAGTATTCTTCATAATGTCAACATTATATTTTTATTCAAAATACTGCAAAAAAGGCAGCATTTTATTCTTATTTCTTGCAATCATCTTTTTTGCACTTAGCATTGGTTCAAGAAATTACTCTCCACTGCCTTTGCTTGCAATACTTCCTTTGTATGAATTATTTTACAACAAGAACCGGAAAATGGCTTTCATTATTTTTTCAATGCTCGCTCTCGTAACTTTGTTTAATTTTCTGGTGATTTACCCTCCTGAAGTTTTCAATTACCTGCCTGATTCAGGCTCAAGGACAGAGAAACTCTTCGCAGAACCTGACATTATGCCTTTATTAACATTATTATCAGGCGAATCATTAATAATCACTTCTCTTGCAATAATCTGCGCATTGACTCTTTTCCTGAAATTTGACAAAAAAAAGGATGAGATAAACATTCATTTTAATAAGTTTAGTCTTAAATTTTTGAAGCGTCTTAATCTGCTGCAGTTTGCTTTCTTATTATTCCTCGTATTCTTTTCTTTGACTGCTTATTACAGCGAG
>PEWF01000004.1:0-13538 GCA_002779595.1 archaeon CG07_land_8_20_14_0_80_38_8
ACAAAAGAAGACAATAATACCATTAAAAGTTTACTGAACGTAAACGCGCGAAACACTATTAACGTTTAAACCCTTAGCCTTCAAAGAATCAGCAACAATTTTCTCATCATTCCTGAAACTTGGCAATAATTCCTCGCCAATAATATTCTCAGAAAAATTTTTGGAAAAAGCAGAATTCTTGAAAGCAAAATTATTCTTCAATGAAACGCTGCTCCCGTCAACCTTAACCAATTGCTTGTTCTGCAACTCCTTAATCCAGTAATTCAAATCCTGAAAAGAGCAGTTCAGGGCGTTGAACAAGTATGACACGCTTGCAGGACTCCTAGAATTCAGAACGTTCAAAACGTTCCTTGCGCTAGCACCCAAACCATTAATGCTTTGCGCGGCAGTGGTAACACTGTTCAGGTCATTGTCAAGGATTGCACAATCCTCATCCCTTATTAATAAATTAAAAACTGCGCCATTCTCCTCTGCTTCTGCAAGGAAGAAAGGAGCAGGAGAGGAATACTTGCCAATCCTTAAAACCTGCACTGGAACACCCTCTATTTTTTCAATAATTTCAGGATTTTCCACAACCATTGCGGGAATCTTGTCATAATCAAAACTCACGCTTTTGCCTCCGTGCTCTGACTTCCTAACCCTCACGTCAACGAATATTGGCTTTGCGCACGCGCCAATGATCAGGGCAGTGCCTATTGGCAGTGTTGCAATATCATTCACTACGAAACTGTTAATATTCTCAGCACTCGCGCTTATTGCCTTCAAATCATTGGGGTTTGTGACCTTCTGGATAATCTGCGTATTGCACTGGCTTAAAACGTTCTTGTCAACCCTTGCCGGCCGCTGGCTTACAATGCCCAAACCCAATCCGAACTTCCTGCCCTCGCTGGCAATATTCCTGAGTATGTAACTGCTGGGGCTTTCGCCAAAATTCCTCTCAGGGCAGAAATTATGCGCTTCCTCAACAATCAAAAAGAACGGAGGAATATTATTCTTCTTCCTTTTCTCGAACAAGTCATTGCACAATTTTGCAGCTATTATTTGCTGGACTTCAGGAGGCACGCCCCTGAAATTAAGCAGGCTTACTTTGCCGGGAATCACTAAATTCTCGGCATTTACCGGCTCATCGCTGAACACTTTAATGTTTTCAAGGAAGTCAATGCATGCGTAAATGCCGTACTTCGCGCTTGAATTAACATTTTCCAGGCCTGAGCGGATATCCTCCAGATCATAATTATCATTCTTATCCTTAACTTCGCTGATAACATTGTAAAGTATTCCTAACTGCGTGCCTGCCAATTTAATCGGCGTAAGATTGGCTATTTCCTGCGCACTTAAACTGTTAATGCTGATGGAGAAAGGCTTTGCATCAGGATTAATCTTAGTGTTAGGGCTGAATTCCACAACTTTATCCCTGAACCCTTCGGGTTTCACGTCATACCTGTGCATTAATTTCAAATCATCATCATTAGTGTTGGGGTTTTTCAGGCTGGAATACTCCCCGTGAGGGTCTATAATCACGCAAGGCACTCCTTTGCTGATTAATTCCTCAACAATGACTCCCAATGTGTAGCTCTTGCCTGCTCCTGTCTTTGCCAGAACTGCCAAATGTTTCGTGATAAGTTTCTTAACATCAAGGCACACTCTTATCATGCTGTACTCCTCCAATAAGCCGATGTATAATCCGTCAGTTTTGTCCAGTCCAATCACGCTCTTTATGAACTCGCTGTCAGCATTGTAGACTTCGCTCTTGTGGTTAACTGTTGAATTGGGTATTCTAAGCAGTCCCCTGCTGTCCCTGCATCCTATAATCTCGCACTCTGCCTTAATCTCATTCTCTTCACTGATTAATTCAACAATCTGCGCCAATACGAAACCCATTTCTTCATGGTACAATTTTATGTACTGGAATTTTTTCACCTTGGCTTCAGCTATGAAAGAAAAATTGTGAGTATTAATTTTTCCGGTCACGCACCCTAAAAAAGCAGTCATTATTATTTTATTGGATTACTAAGTTTTATTTAAACCTTTTCAGAATTCGCAGATGCGCGTTGGCAGAGTTGGATTAATTATTTTCTTGCGGAAAGGTTTCACGCATTCGGCGCGCTTGATTCTGAAAGCGTCAAACCTTGAAGTCTTGACTACGTCTTTTTTGAATCCTAATTCTTCAGCATTTGCAATAATTGCCTCATCACCTTTAAGCACTATGAAAGGTTCTGTAACATTTTTTCTTAAATCATTCGTGAATAATTCTGCAATGTTATGCTCAGGGTTTATTTCATAATATAATATGTCATTCTTGATGAATTTCCTGCTTAATCTTTTGAAAGTATTCAATTCTTTCAGCACTTCGTTAATGCGGGTTTTGAACATTCTCGTCCTGTCAAGTGATGAGTAGAATAATTCTTCAGGGTGAAACAAGTGTTCGGCTAAGAAGTTAATCAGTTCATGCGGTGATGTGTGCTTGTGCGCAAGGATTAATTCCACAAATTTCACCCTTGAATCATTCTTAATCCATACAGGGCAGATGTAATTGCTCAGAATGGCAATTTTGTAATCTTTTACGCGGATAAAGTGGGAATCGTTGTGCATTTTGGCGATGCAAATAACATCCGTATTATCCGAGTATTCCCTGAGCAATGCATCAGGGTTGTAATGCTTCAGAATACTTGAAAGTATTACGTCCTCAGCATTCTTTGCGTAAAAGATTATCATACAATTGGTAAGAAACGCTTTTTTATTTAAAAAAGAAACAGGTAAAGCTTCCCCTATTCCCCTATTTAGTGTTCATTAGCACTGCTTCATATTTTGATAAAAATCCTATTCTTCCTTTTGCAAAAAATAAAGGAGTATCAATCACTTCGGGGATATTATTATTTTTATTGCAGCAGACGAGCAATAATGAACCATATCTTTTATTTGTCTGCCCTATTATCCATGAATTAATGGTTCTGTATTTTTTATTATCAGAATAGCACCATTCTTCTCTTATGGTTCCTCCATGGGCATTAAGTATTGCAATTCTGTTGGATTTTCTTTCTTCCAGCACTTTTTCCAGAGTCTCGAATGAAACACCTGATGACCAGTCTAATAATTCAATCATTAAATTGTTTGCAACCCTTTTCAAGTCCTGCTTCTTAAAATCTTCTATCCCTCTTTCTACAGAACCATATATTTTGTAAAATATTTCAGGATTGGATTTGTAAATTTCATTTATGCGTTGCCCGCTTCTCCTGAAATTTTTTCCTAATTCGTGTTCATAACTTTCTTCTGATAAATATAAATCGCAATTTGTTCCGTTGATTTCTATATTTTCAAAGGTTTTCATAATTGTATCCAAAGGGAAAAATGTATTTAAAAAGATTATTGCATTGTTCCCGGCGTGAAATTGAGCTTGCCCGGATTTGAACCGGGATCGCAGGGTCCCAAACCCCGAATCCTAACCAAGTTAGACTACAAGCCCAGTAATTACTACTTGTGTTTTTGTTGTTTTTAAAATTTTACCTTAAGTATTTTCTCAACTTGTAATCATACCATTCTTCTGATAAGTAAACATTTCCTAAGATGCTTGTCCTGATGTGGGATATGCAGCCGCTTTTATTAAAGTGTATGTGCGCGTTTATCTGCGTTCCCCTGTTTTTGAAGGTGTGCGTGTTCAGGTTAATGCTGCCTTCCAGGGTTTTCAGCCCTTTTTTATGCTCTTTCTTTAGCCTGCCGTTCTCCTTCAAGTATAAGTTCCCGCTTAACTTGTCTTTATATTTAATGCACTCCTCGCTTACAATATTGTCAATGCTTATTTTCAGATTATATACTGGTTTTGCAAACATAATGTTTTAAAATATTATTAATATTATAAATTTATTGTATGGATAAAGATTAAAAACTAATGATTTATCCAATTAAAACATATGAGCAGCGAGATTATTACTTATTCAAAGATAAGGGAGTATCAGGGTGATGAGAGGAGCAAGCCCACTTTGGTGAAGCTTCCTGAGAATATTGTTGAATTAGTGCATATTTATTTAAGGGAGAAGAAGAGCATTCTGGAAAAGAATAAGAATGAAGGCAATCTTTTCTCGCAGGATATTTATTCAAGGATTGAGTACGAGTTGAAGAATGCAATAAGGTGCATTGCCAACATTTTTGAGATAAGGGAGAAGAAAATAGTTGACAAGGCATTCCAGACTGCAAAGAATGATGTCAAAGTGAAGGATACTACTAATATGATGTATTTTGAGAAGAGGCTGTTTGAGCAATTGGTTGATTTGTTCAATGAATACAATAAGGACTGCATTATTGCATTATTAAAGGAGCAGAAGCCTTTATTCAGGACTGTGTGTGAAAATACTGAAAATGAGGAAAAAGTTTTAAAAAGGGAAAGTGCTTTTTCAAATCAGGAAAGCATTAATAAAATGCTTGTAAAGATTACAAGTGATGTTCCTTCTTTTTCATGGGAGGATGATTCGAGAATGGGTCCTTTTAATAAGGAGGATGTTGTTTTCGTTCCTAAAAAGTTGGGGCTTTTGCTTGTGAACCGGAAGTGCGCAGAGGAGGTTAAGGAATAATTATGAAGATGCCGAAGAGAGTAAGAAGGTATTGCCCTACTTGCAAGAAGCATACTCTGCAGACAGTTATCCAGAATAAGAGCGGAAGGAAAAGAGGTGCCATGACTATGGGGCAGAGAAGGCATGAAAGAAGGGGCGGCATCAGGGGCTATGGAGGTTTCCCTAAGCCTAAGCCTGAGAAGAGTTCAAGGCACAGGATTAAAACAAGCAAGAAGATTGACATCAGATTTGAATGCAATGAGTGCAAGAAGAAGAACACTTATAAGAGCACTTTCAGGGCTAAAAAGTTCGAAATTGTAAAAATAGGAGTATGATTAAGGTTTGACTGGTTCAAAATTTTTAAAAGTGAAATGTGAAGGCTGTAAGAATGAGCAGATTATTTTCGACAAAGCAACAACAATTGTTAAATGCCTGGTTTGTGACAAGATTCTGGCCCAACCCTCAGGCGGCAAGGCTGAGGTAAAGGTTAAAAACGTTAAAGTTTTAGAATAATAATTATGGTTTTTTATAAAAAGAAGGGTTTTCCTGCTGAGAAAGAAATAGTTTTATGTAAAGTCAAGAAGATACTGCCCCACAGCGTTTTTGTTGAATTAGTTGAGTATGAAAACTTGGAAGGTATGATTCATATCAGCGAGTTGAGCAGCAGGTGGACTAAGAATATTCATGATGAAGTGAGCATTAATAGCCAGATTGTGTGCAGGGTTGAAAAGATTGACGAGAAGAAAGGTTATATTGACTTGAGCAGGAAGAGAGTCACCAGCGGGGAGGAGAAGAAAAAGAAGAATGAAGTCAAGAATGAGAACCGCATTGAGAAACTCATTGATTACGCTTGCAGGAAGAACAAGATTACTCTTAAGGATTTTTATGAAAAAACAGGTTTTACTATTGTGAACGATTATGAGGGATTATATCCTTTTTATGAAAATTATAAAGAGGATGCTGGAGTTTTTGATGATTTGGATTTGCCTGACCAATTAAAGGATGATATTAAGAAAGCTTTTGATTCCCTTGTGCAGAACAGCAGGGTTACTGTGAAGAGAGAGGTTAAATTCATTGGAGAAGGAAGCAATGGATTGGATAATCTGAAAAAGTTTGTAAAAGAACTGCTTGCCAAGGTGAAAAAGGAGGATAATGTTGTTGAAATGATTTACATTAACGCTCCTGTTTACTTAGTGAGCATTAACAACAAAAATTACAAGGAAGCTAACAATTTAATGGATGAATTTTCGGAAAAAATGAAGGAATTAAGCAAAAAATTCAGCATTCAGGTTTTGGAATGATAATGTATTGTGAAAAATGCAGGGAGTACACTCTTGAAAAGAAGTGCGCAAAGTGCTGCTCTGAAACGATTAATAAGAAGCCGGGAAAATTTAACCCTAATAAGGATTATTCAAAAGAGCGGTTAAAAGTGAGAGGATATTTATGAATAATGATTTCAGGATAAAATGGCTGAAAAAGCAGGATTTGAAGGACTGCATTGTTATTGCAGGAATGCCCGGCGTGGGGAGCGTGAGCCACATAAGCGTTGATTACTTGATAATGAAATTAAAGGCTGAACTGGTGTGCAAGATTTATTCTGATTATTTGCCGAATATTGCATTAATAAGGGATGATTCCATTATTGAAGAGCCGTGCTATAAATTGTATTTCAGGACAGCAGGAAAGAAGAATATTCTTTTCATAATGTGCAGCCACGCGTTAACTAATGAATATTATAATTACAAAATTAATGAATTCTTTGCAGATTTCCTGAAAAAGAATAAAGTGAAGGAAGTCATTACTATTGCAGGCATTGCAATGAAGAATCTGCCCAAGAAGATTGGATTATTCGGAGTGGTGAATGATGAAAAGGTGAAGAAGCAATTGAAGAATTCAGGATTATTTTTTAACGGCAACAAGAATGTGAGCGTGATCATAGGAGGTGCAGGATTATTATTAACCAAGTGCGCTGCTCTTGATGTTCCGGGATTCTGCGTCCTAGTCTCCACTTGGGGGCATCCCAGCCACGTTGGAATTAAGGAGAGCAAGAAAACTATTGAATTCTTAAGCAAGTATGCAGGATTCAGGATTGATTTCACTGACTTGAACAGGGAAATACAGAAGTTAAGGAAGAATAAGAAAGAGATTGACGAAATTATTGAGAACTCTGAAAGCAAAACTTACAGGTATATTGGCTAAACTCCTATGTCTTCATTCCATAATGAAGGCTTTTCTTTGATGAATTTTTTCATCAAATCCTTGCACTCCTTCAGGTCAAGGTTTGTGATTTTTACTCCTTTGCTTTTCATGTAATCTTCCGCGCCTTTGAATGTCTCATTCTCGCCGATTATTACTTTTGGAATTTTGTATAACACTATTGCTCCTGAGCACATGCTGCAGGGGCTCAGTGTTGAATATAAAACGCATTCTTTATAGTTATTTGCTGTTAATCTTCCGGCATTCTCCAAGCAGTCAATTTCAGCGTGGAGTATTGCCGAATTTTCCTGAACCCTTTTATTATGCCCCCTGCCAATAATCACATTGCCTTTTACTAATACTGCTCCTATTGGGATGCCTCCTTCCATTAATCCTTTCTTTGCTTCAAGAATTGCTTCATTCATGAATTCATTCATGATTATTGACACCTGTTAAAACAGCGTATGCAATAATTGAAATAATTGCTGCAATGACCGCCCTTAACAGCCATGGTATGAAAATTAACAGGTTTTCAACAGAGTAAATTAATATTACAAAAATAAATATTATAATGCTTGCTGCAAAATGCTTGGTTTCTTCCCGCTTTTTTTCCACAGCATTTTTAAATTTTTTAGGCATACTTCATCATCCTGTTCCGTAAATTATTACTCCGAATCCTTCCTCGCCGTAATCCTGCGAGTATGAATAGTCAATTCTTGCTTTGAGCATTACTTCTGTGTCTGATTCCACTGCAGGGGCTCCTAATCTTAAAACGTTAACTTTCGTGAAACTGCTAGTCATCCATAAGAATCTTCTCTGCTCAGTCAGTAATTGCTGGACTTGTTCCAGTGTCTGAACGTATGCTTCGCTGTTCTCGTACTGCTGAATATCGCAGATGTCGTAGCCGTATGATTCAACAGTTTCGTATTCCATGTAATAATAATTGTACAATAGTAATTCATTCCTGCCCAGATGGTATTCTGCCAATTGAGAGTCTGTCCATGAATCATTAACTTTCAGCCAAGGGGAGTTATTGTCATAATAATTGTAAAATTTTAATTCTTTGTCTATTCCTACTATTAACCTTTCAACGTAATTGTCTTCAATATTCGCATTATCATAATAATCCACTAATCCTGTGTAATTGTTGAAGAATATGAGGTTTGCAGTGAAATTCTTGTATCCTGTCTGGGGAGTTGTGACTGTTTCATAACTTGTGTCAAAATAAACCGCTAACGGGCTTGGTGATGAGTAAGAATAAGTTGACTCGTAATACCTGTCATCCGCTTCTTTCAATAATAATGCTTTTTCTGTTTCAGCATAAGTTTCATAATAAGCCCTTACTTTAATATTGTTCAACACTAGTATTTCGCCTGTTGCCAGCTGCGGAGCTGTCAAGTCCCATTCAAATGTTTCGCTGCTGTTAGTGGGTATTTCATCAACATGCTCAAATTGCGATGTGGGATTTAAATCATCAGCATTAATTAATTTAACGTAAACATTCTCGAAATCCACTCCTGCCAAATTGATTAAGTTCAGGGTTAACACTGTCATTTCATTGCTGAACAAGTAATTCCTTCTTATTTCCAGTTCATCAGTGACTAATACGTTCAGGGTAAAATCCCTGCTCGCGGACTGGAAATCACTTGTGACTTTGTACTGCTCCAGGTTCTGCGCAGTGCACCCGAGAGTTAATACTAGAAATATTAAAGCCAGTATTTTTTTCATTCAGCGCTCACCACATTAATACTTGTTTCCGCTCCTGTGCTTTTTGCGCAGAAATTGTAAGCAACGCTTACAGTGAATGATGATTCTATCTCGCTTATCAAATCCTTGTTAGTTTTTATGTCAAAATCGAATTTGTCGCTGGCTTTATTATTGGCTTCAATTGTGAAATAGCACAAGGCGTATCCTGCATTGCTTCCTCCAGTCTGGACAATGCAGTAATTATCATCCCCTGCATTAACGTCATTCTCATTAGTGTATAATGTTAAACTATTATCCACTGTGTCAAGTTTGAAATCTGCAGATATTAGTGTTAATTCTGACTCGTCAGCATAAATTTTCTGCACCCCTATCAAGTTAGTGTTAAAACTGAATGTTATGCTCACATCAAGCTTGTCCTTTGTCTGCGCATTGAATGACTGCAAGCCTTCAATATTAATAATTAAAGGCCCGTTCTCTGACAAGGAATTGTCTAATTCGGCAGTGGGCTCACCATTAGCAACCCTGAAATAGCCAATGTAGTCCTGAGTGTAATCAAAGCATAATAATGGGTATAAATTGTAAATTCTGGGAGTCAGGCCTGGAGAGGTTGACAAGTCAATATTCCATTTCGAAGTAGTATTGGCAAGTATTGTTTCTGCACCTTCTGCTTCATAAGTTATTCCTGTGGTTAAAGGCTCTATCCTGACTTCCACATTTTCCAGCTTATTGCTTAACATGTTGGTAATGTCCAGTTCTATTGACGTTGACTCGCCCTGCTCCAAAACATTGTCTTCCACGCTTGTAACTACTGAAAGAGTGCCTGTCTGGGGGGTGCTGGTTTGCCCGCCATTATTAGTGCACCCTGCCAGAAGTATTATTCCAATCATTATCATTATTAATTGTTTAGCTTGCATAACACAAATTCACCCTTCCTTTAATGAATGTCCCGGTTAATGACAATCCTAATGCGCTGTTCACTGATGCCAAATTAGTATAATCCCCTATAATTATGCTGCCAGTGTCATAAACTATTGTTGTCATGTCAGTATTCACAATCATGTCCCTGTAACTTATTAATAATATTGGCTTAATGCCCTGATGGTTATTCCAGCAGCTTCTTGTCTTGGTGCCGCCACCCAAATCTTTGCTGATTTTCATGCTGTTGTACTGCTCTGCAGATAATGCTGAACTTGAACTTGTAATTTTTAGCACCTTATTCACTGACACCTGGCCTGCCAATTCAGTTGAGGTTAAAAGACTGATGTTATAATCAAAAACGTGAGTATTGTCAGTGTCATCATTGAAGTAATATAGTAACATTTGGTCAGTACCTGCTATTGGCGAACTGTAAACTCCTATTAACACATTATTAACCAAATCCTTCATGAACAAAGTTTCATTGTCATAATAATTTATTATTTTCATATCATTAGGTACGTCAGTGCCTTCGCTTTTGTAGTCATTATAATCAAACAATAAACTTAAATTATCATTATCTGCAAGTACTGTCTGCATGTCCTCGCCAACTTCAAAGAAGCACTTATCCTGTATGAAACTGTTCAGTTCACTTCTGGCTCCTGATATAGTGCTCACGTCACTGCTGAATGCAAAATTATGATTAGCGGGGTCAGCCCTTGAAGAGTCATCCTTTTCAGGCCCTCCAATAGTTGTCTTATGAGGGTATTCGTCAAATAAGTAAAGAGTGTCGCCCTGAGTCAGTAAAAAGCCTGCATTAGTGCTTGAAATCGTGTTCACGTGCGACTGCATAGTGTAGCATCCTAAATCCATTGAGTAAAGCGCAGGACTCTCTGCAGTGCCAGCATTTGAAGTTAATCCTAATATGTAAAGGAATTTGTAAGCGCCGTTGCTGAATGAATCCAAAGGCCTGACTGTTGAAGCAAGAGTCACGTCACCCTTCTGCATTGTAAGGGTGTAGTCATTAACTGAGTAAGACGTTGCTGTTTTGTCAAATCTCGGGTTAAAATCACCCCATAATATAATATTATCTTCTGTTGTGCCTGACAAGTCAAAACTTGAAGGGTTAGGCACAACGAGTATTCCGTCACTTCCTGAGAAACTGTACCTGTACTTCGTTTTCAGCCTGAAAGTGTAATACTTGGATATGTCAACGTTCTCGTCAGTTTTCATCTGGTAATACAAGTAATTCTTATCACTAATCAAATCAACAGGGTATAAGAATTTAATCACGAATCTTGGACTATTCTCGTCAATTGTTAAGTCAGGGAATGCTTCCCTTAAGTAAGCCATTAAGTCATCCATGCTGATTGATATGAAATTATCACTGCATGAAGGATTGTTGCCGTTCGCGTCAACCCCCTGGCTGTTATCTCTTGCATTTGAAAGAATATCACTGTAAGTGTCATAATCATTAGGCAGGCACACTCCTCCTGTTAATCCCATTCCTGAATCATTGTAATATTTGACCCCTGCCATTAAGTCCAGGTAACCATATTCTTCCAGCGCGTTAGGGCTGTTAAAACTCCCGACATTGCTTACTCCTTTAGGATATTCCAGCAAGAACATTGCAGGAGTCAATGGTATTCCTCCTCTTTCATTCTGCACTTCGTAAATGAGCGAGAACTGGCTTCCCGCACCCTGCACCCTTACAGGTTCTTCAACATTGCTTGCTATGCTTAATGCTCCAATGCTGCCAGTAGTGACTCCTTTAGTGGTGGGCTCCTGGCCTGTTAATGACAACTGCCTCTGGTATTCATCCTCGCTTATTGCGTAAACTGTCTGCAGTAATCCTGATTTGTAATCATAACTTACAACGTAATCAAAATTGTGCTCGTAAGCAACGTTTGCAATCTCCTGATAATCAGGCGCCCTCAGCCTCCACTGGAATTCCACTTCCTCATCAGGATACATCACGTCTAATTTGTGAATCGCGAATGGCTGCCCCAAATCATCAACGAATTGAGGATTCGGGCTTTTGAATACTGTCCTTAACTCATAAGGTTTCCACACACCCAGGCTAAGGGCGCATGTTCCTGCCAAATCATCCAATACTCGGTAGCCTTCAACTATTTTGAAAGGCCCAACGTTCTGCAACTGCACTTCAACATTGTAGGCTTCCTGTCCCTCAAGATTATTCCTTAACACTATATTAAAGAACGTGTCGCTTCCACTGTAAATGCTGTTCTGGTTCACCAATCCGGGAGTGCCGAGAGTGCAGATGTCCTCAGCATTAGTGCACTGGGTTTCAACAGCTGCGCTTCCGGAAGAAGCATCATCCTGCGAGCTGTACAAATTAATCGTGCATCCTAATGAAAAGATTACAAGCATCACTAATAATATTTTATTTTTCATATTGCATCACAATTCTCAACTGTAAAAGTAGTTGTTGTCACGTCATGGAAGTCGTACACTGCGTCAGCGCGGATTAAGTAAGTGTTCATGTCAACTTCTGAAACGTCAATGCCAGTTAATTCAAGAGTGCATAATAGTACCTCACTGGTTGAAGGGTTTAAGCGCGTTTTGCATAAAGTGTAGCCTTTATTCCCCACCAAGTCCTCGCACACGCTGCCAATTCCCGGCACGTTCAATGATGAAGTTATCTCATCGCTCATGTTAAGTGCTGAAACGTCAAAATGGCTGACTGCTGCGAGCGCATCCTTTGTTACTCCGGACGCTTCAACTGTTGAAACAAAATTATCCTCGCAAAATTGTTCAATAGTTTCTTCACTCTCATCAAAAACGTGGCATTCAAAATCCGGCTCTTCAAATCTTGAAGCATCAGTTATGCTACCGCTGTAAGAAAATAATCCTGCACCAACATCATATAATTCCCTGAAGTCAACATCCTCCTCGCAGCTGCCCAAATCACCAGGGAGGAACAGGAAAATTGTGGGATTATTCACTATGCCTGCACTCTTCTGCTCCCATCCGACTTTCAATAATAATGTATCACCATTGCCTTCATTGTAAGGCACTGGCTGCTGCCCCACATCCATGTCAACCCTGACTTTTCCGAAACTGCTAGTACTAACTGGATTGCCAATATTTGCAGGGCTTAACTGGTAAGCATTATAATCCATGAACGTTAAAGGGAACACGCTCGTAGTATGATACGCTAATACCACATCAGTTCTAATGCTGCAAATCTGCGATAAAATATCAGGGCTTAATTCTGTCTGGAAAGTGAAAGTTTTAGTGGAAGGAGCACCTTTAGGCAAATCCTTAATATACTGCGTGCTTGACAAATCCCTGTCATCAGTATCAGGGTCAAAATCTGTCCTGCACACGTCAAACAAGTCAAAATCTTCAATATTAAATGAGTAAACATTCCTTATTGCAGAGACCTGCACGAAAACATCGCTTAACTTGTACTTTGCCTCATTGTCAACGCTTACAGTGGCAACCAAGTCATTGCTGTCACACATCCTGCCGCCAACGCTCACATCAACTCCTACAACGTCATCAGTGACTTCCTCATAAGTTGGCCCGACAACAGGCTCTGTTGTTCCTGCGCTGAGAATGCTGCTCTTATAATAAGACATTGGGTTAATCTGGGCAAAATTAGCCATTAAGGTTCCGCCAGTAGTCGCGCTCGCGCCAGTAGTTAAAGCATAAAAATTGCTGAACAAAGTCGGGAACATGAAACTTAAAGGGAACATTAGGACTGAGACTATTGCAATCCCGTACAATCCTGCAGTGATGCCGTTAACCCAGAAATTAACCAATAAGAAGAACAGAGGGATTACTATCATAATCTGCATGAAGAAGCCGTACCAGCTGCCTCCCACTAATGAGAAGGGGCTTACCAGGAAAATCCACTCATTAACTAACAAGAACGCGCCCAATGCAACAATCCTTCCAACCCTGTATAATAACATATTGCCTCCAACGTCAACGCCTTCGGGCGTTTTCTCTTTCTCAACCTCACCTTTTTCATTTACCTGAATGGGCTTAACTGTGAACATGATTAAAGAGCCAATCACGTAAACAATAGTGCCCAATATTGTGAAGAAAGCAGAATTCATTAATGCTGAATTTGCAAGATTAATATTATTCTGGACAAAAGTTGGGATTGCTACAATTAAAATTGCCGCAACCAGAGTAACTATGAGG
>PEWF01000004.1:13643-14433 GCA_002779595.1 archaeon CG07_land_8_20_14_0_80_38_8
ATTTGCAATGCCCAAACCAATAGCCAAGCCGTTGCCGAAGTCAACGTATCCTGAACTTATCATTCCAATCATTAAAGGAACTATTACAAAAACAACGGCTAAGCAGATAACCCATGTGAGGATTACTTTCTTAGTGCTTCCGCCTAATTTTTTGCTGCCTTCAGACATCCTTCCCTGAATATAATCCCTGAATATATCTGCATTATTTTTTTTATCGTCGTCTTTTGGCATTAATTTAAGTCACCTTATTATTTTACTTTAAACTCGTTTATTATTAACCTTCCAGTTGTGCTGTAAATTTTCACATTATTCCCGGTTTCCTCCAAATCATCAGTGTAAACGCCCAGCACATTATTCCCTATTACTAATTCTTCAGAAGGAACAGTATATTTTGCTCCAGTGTTCAATATTTCAAAAATTACGTCGCCAGGCTCAACAATTCCTGACAATTCAAACTCGAAATTAACAGTGTCATCACTTAATGCGCTTTCAGGCAAATCGAACACTACGTACTTTGCTGCCATGCCGCTCGGCAGTGAATAGAAGCGCATTAGAATGTTTGACAATTCATACTCAGCGCCTTCACCTGCAATTAAAGTAATATTATTATCAATGCCCAAATTGATGTCATCGCCGTCAACGCTTAAAGTTACAGGCTCAGCCTGCTTGAGAAGCCCTTCATAAACTTCCACGCCGTTGATTAATAATTGGACTGGGAAATTATTCGCCTCGCCCGGAGTGAATAGAATATTCATTAATTCCGCGTTCTCGCTGAAAGGCTGCAAATAGA
>PEWF01000004.1:14451-15229 GCA_002779595.1 archaeon CG07_land_8_20_14_0_80_38_8
TTGCCAGCCGTTAAAACCGCAGGTGATTCTGAGAATACTGCCGTAATTGTTAATCATTGAAGTTGTTATGTCCATGCTCGTAGTTGATGAGGGTATTAATTCAGCATCATAAATAAGAGTATTATTCATTGCAACTTTCAGTTTCGGATTGCCCGTGATGCTGGTAGTTTTAACCAATAAATTCAGTTTGTCAGCGTCAGCGTTTGACAAGTCAACAGTTTTATGCTCGCTTGCCAGGAAGTTCGCGCTCATAATTTGGGATTCAAATTTTGAAATAACAGTTTTAGTCTCAGGGTATGAAACGCTTAAATTGCTCACAACCTGCGTGTCCAGTAATTCGCCGCTTGACTGCCCGATTTCGCCGATAATTGTTGAGTAATAATAGTCAACAGTTGCTGGAGTCTCAGTTGTTCCCTGATCCCCGAACAATAATTCATACCTTTGCTCCGGGTAAATCCATAAAACGTACCAGATAATAAGAGCCATAACAGTTAACAACACGGCAGGAACCGCTGTTTGTGCTCTTCTCATATTAAATATGATATCATTATGATTTTATAAGTTTTCTCCAACGCATTCAAAACTTAAATTATTAAATTTTTCAGCATCCATTAATTTTTTCTTATTGGATTAATTCTATTATCATCGGAAGAGTAATGAAACATTTTTTAAACTTTTTACAATCCTGTTATAGTTAATGGATGAACTGCCTGAAATAATAATTGAAACCCTGAAAAAAAGAGGAGTGACTGAATTAAGGCCTCCCCAGAAGTTAAGC
>PEWF01000010.1 GCA_002779595.1 archaeon CG07_land_8_20_14_0_80_38_8
GGAGTAACCGGTAATGAAAGCGGTGCTATTGAACTATTAAGCGAGTTGAATATTGATTTAAAGAATAAAGACAGCAGCTGGAAAACTCTTGCGGGACTGGATGATTCTGAGCGCAAAAAATTAATCACTAATATTCTCATAAGGCGCGCGAATAAAGGACTAAATGATGACGTGTTGAGAAACATTATAAGCATAAGCGGGAAAAAAGGATTATTAAGTGATTTGAATGAGTGGAGCGTATTATTGAACGCGTGCGGGAGGCAGGGAATACCCAGCCTGGGAGTATTATTATGCATGGGTTTTGAAAATTACACTCTTCCTTTGATTGACAAAGTGATTAAGGAATATAAAATGCTGCTTGCAAATTCCCTTAACATTGTGAACAATGATGATTCCATAAAGAAAATAATCAACGGTGTAATGATTGTCAACGCTGGAATCAAGATTAAGGACACAATTATAGGAACTGTTGGAAGCATGATAATAAGGAGTTTTGATTCAAACATTCATACTTTCATAGGATTCGCTGACAGGAACGAGTATGAGGTTAAAGTTTCTGCCAGAACAAAGAAGAAAATTAACATTGGCGAGATTATAAAAAATATTTGCAGCGAAATGAACAGCACAGGAGGAGGGCATAAGAGCGCAGGAGGGGCTCTTATTAAGAAAGGAAAAGAAGATGAATTTATTAAATTATTTCAGGAAAAAACTGTGGAAACACTTATAAAATAGGATTTCGTTTTTTAATACTCAACAAATGGCAAAAAAAGCAGCAAAAATAAAAATAAAGAAGAAGAAATGGTTTGAAATAGCCCTTCCAAAGATTCTGAAAGGTGAGGTTTTTGCAGAAGCCCTTGCAGAAACTCCTGAAAAATTAATAGGAAGAAACATTAATGCATCACTCGGCGACATCCTCAGCGCTTCAAAAAAACACATGAATATTGCACTAAAAATTAATGAAGTCAAAACGAACACTGCCCATACAAGGATTAAAAGCATAAGCGTTAACGAGCATTATTTAAGCAGGAAAACCAAGAAGAACAGCAAGATTAGCGGAAGAAAAATTACTAAAACCAAGGACGGGGTAAAAGTTGATTTAAGATTATGCGCAATATGCACTTCCCACTGCCTGACAACTACGAAGAAGGAAATCAGGAAAAAACTTGAAGAATTCATCAATAATGTTGTAACTAAAACCAAAGAAGAGGGTTTAATAATGGATTTAATCAGCAACAATATTCAGTTGAATGCCAAGAAGGAACTGCACAAAATTTATCCCATAAGGAATGTTGAATTAGAAAAATTAGTCATTGAATGAGTATGAAAAAAAAGGTGCATAATACTTTTTAGTCCTTGATTATTCCTTTTATTCCAATAAAAACAGGGCCTTTTAAACTAATGACTGCTTTCTTGCTTGTAATGTAATATTTTGCCGCGCGCTTAATGTTAATGTTTAACTCGCTGGCTCTTTTAACCATCCTGTCTCTTAATTCCAGCTCTTTCCCGTTATTAATTATTGTATTCTCCAATTGCTTCACGAAACTGTTAATAATTCCTTTCAGGAAAGTAATGTTAGTTTTCACGCCTTTTTTGCGGATTAAAACTGCTTCCTCATTCAGTCCCTTATCCGGAAGTCCGTAAACGTTCCCATTATAAACTATTACTTTGTTTAATGCCGCGCTTCCGAGCAAAGTTTCATCCTTGTCAGGCTCAAAGAATTCAACCACTACTTTTTTGTTCATGAATTCATCATCAAAAACTTTCACGCTAACAGGGCCCTTTTTGCCCCTGTTCTCTATTGCTTTCTTTTCAAGAATTTCAGCAAGCATTCTTGCCTCTTCTGTTGAAGGTTCTGAATCATAATGTATCATTCCTGCCAATTCCTTGTCTGTTAATTCAATATTTTCATACTCGTAAGGGTAAGTGAAATTCCTCACATCATTGTATCCTTCTTTTATCATGACTGTTCTGTGCAGGCTGGGCCCCAAATTGAACACGCTGTAAGGAATGCCGTACTTTGCAAGTGATATTGGAGAGTATAATCCTCCGTCCGCGACTTCCAGCATTTTCCCGCCTGACGTTTCTGCAAAAACTTCAAAATCTGTTCCAGGAGCGTAATACACAGCATTATGCTCTTTGTAAACAATTTTCACTTCAGGAAATCCTAAAGCGCTCATCACTTTGCGGGTAATATTCTCAGCATCCTCCAATGACAATTCCTTGTTCATTATCACAATGCTGCTGTTGTAATGCGCTTTTAAGTGGGTGGCGTCCTCTTTCTGCTCCCTTCTGAACCTCCAGCCCGTTGTGAATAACTGCACTGGCAAATTCTTATTCTTTACCATGCTGGCAAGCGTTGGGAACCACGCGGTTGTGAAGTGGGATAATAAAGTATTATTTGACGGGACTGGCTTTAATGCTTCCATTTCAGGGAATAGTGACAAAATTTTTCCAGCTTCAGAGGAATTAATTTTTAGTTTCACGACTAATTCTTCCATTAAGTCGCCGGGGTCAATCTTTCCCATCTTGTAGTCCCTGAAAATATTCTTCAAAACTTTTATTGTTGCTTTTTTGCTTATTTTTTTGATGTCTTTTTCCCTGTCTTTTGAAATTCCTATGTCAGGCCGTGGTATTGAGGCAGTGTAATACACCCTGTCAAGAATTGCAGGAGCTTCAGGCCCGTACTGCATTTTAACGTGCACGTCTTCCCAGAATGGTTTCAGTATTAACTCATCAAAACCCATGTTTAATAGTATTTGCCTGAATTTTTCCTCATAATCATATAATATGTGCGATTCCCCCCTGCGCTTAGGGAATTCATAATTCAATCCTTTCAAGGGTATTAACTTCTTCGAATTATTCCAAGCCTTGTAAAAATCCTCTTCCGCTTCCTTTTTCAAAATGCCCACTGGATACATAAATAATAATAAACTATTTTTTGGTTAAAAAGTTATTCCTTTTTTTAAAGAAAGCGCCAATTATAGTCTTCTTTTGCTATTAAGCATACCCTGCTTGTTTCGTGCTCGTCAATAATTTTCCATCCAAGAATCTGCGCCAATCTTTGGCTGAATTGCCTGATTTCACTCAGGCTAGGCATATGGAATTCTTCTAACCTTTGCCTGCTTGAACCAACGTGCATGTACGCTTTGGCTTCAACAAAATCAGGATTTGCTTTCCTGACTAGTTCAGCGTACTCCTCAGGATTCTTCAAATTTAATCCTTTCACAAGAGTTAAGCGGATAACCCTGCGCGTTTCCAGTTTTTTCATAATTTTCAGGCTCTTCATTAAATTATCCCATCCTTTCTTTCCGAAAGCGCTTCTTGTAATTTTCAAGTAATCCTCCTCATTGCCTGCTGGAATGGTTAAGTATAATTGCGTTGGCAAGGGTTTTAGTTTATCTAATACTTCAGGATTCATGCCATTAGTGACTAGGAAAGTCGTGAAACCCCTTTTGTGGAATTCCCTGATTAAGCCGTTAATTTTCGGGTAAAGCGTTGGCTCGCCTGCAAGGCTAATCGCTGCCTGGTTCGGATTCACTGCTTCTTCAAAGATTTTCTTGGGAGTTTTAGGGTTGCCTTTGAATCCTGATAATAATTTTCTCTGAGCTTCAACTGCTTTTTCAACTATTATTTCCGGCTCGTCGAGTTCAACGTTTTCCATGCTCGTGCCGCTTGTGAATTCAGTTGGCCGCCAGCAGAACAAGCAGGAGTGCTCGCACCACGCGACAGCTGGAGTCATTTGAAGGCACCTGTGGCTTTTAATGTTGTAAAATTTTTCCTTGTAGCACTCGCCTTTCCCTGTTAAGCTTCTGCGAGTCCAATTGCATAATTTTACAGCGCTGTGCTTCCCGACTAAATTATACCTTTTCTTGGTGTAAACTTCGCGATTCATAACTTATTTAATAATCAATCTTTTAATTTTTAAGTTAAGCGGTTGTAGTATAGTGGTTAGTATTCGAGGTTCCCAACCTTGCAACCTGGGTTCAACTCCCAGCAACCGCAAAGTTAAAGAATGAGAAATTTTTTCCATAAACATTGGATGATTATTGCTAAAAACATGGCTCTTGTTGAACTTGCAGTGCACAATTCTCTTGAAGAGTATGAAATCCCTGTTGCTTACACTAATAATAAATTATTCAGCAAATTAAGGTTCTCAAATGATTTCAATCTTGCATACATAATATTCAGGGAAGAGCGCCTGCATAATAAGAGATTCTTATTCCAGCTGACTCCTGCTGTTGACGAAATAATGAATGAAGAATTAAGAACTAATAATTATTTGGAGGATATTGTTTCAATTCCTGTAAAAATTGTTGAAGAAAACAATATTAACAAGTATGACGCAATTCTCAGAAGCGACGTGTTCCCTATCCCGCAATTTTAAGATTATTGTGTAAAGTTTAAAAATTGATAATTATCTTAATTTGTTAAGCAGTTGTTGTCTAGTTGGTTAGGATACAAGATTGCCAATCTTGTGACCCGGGTTCAAATCCCGGCAACTGCATTGGAAAATAATAAGTGGTTAATTGCTGCACTGTTATTAATAACAGCACTGCCTGCATGTTATGCCTGCATTTCTGACAGCGTCACAATAAGAATGAACAGCAGCGCGCAAACAGCACAATTCTATTTATTGTATGAGGGAAAATACAGCATTTATGACAATAATTCATTGTATTATTTCAGCCATAATGATTCAGGCATGAACATAAAATTGTCAGATAATGATGCAGTGTTCCGTTCAGTGAATGAATCAACTAATTGGACTAAAATATTGTACGAGGAATTGTATTTCCTGAAAAATACCGGCGCAGTGAACATTACTGATTCTGAAATTACTTTCATTTCACAATTAGGGTGCTGCGGAGTGTACGAGAACGGGAAGTACGCGTCAGTGAATAATTGCACTGAAACTTTTTCAGTGCCAATAGTTGACAACGTCAGCACTTGGTGGGCTGTCTTATTGTCATTCGCGCCCGCGCTGATAATACTATTATACTTTGTATGGAAGGACTGGACTAAAATGTTTGTAATAATTATAGGATGTGCTGGCTGGGTGCTTGCATACTTTTTAAGATATCCTTTGCTTTCAGCAGCGTCAAACTTCAACATTATTGCTTACTTGGTGATTGCGAGCGCGCTTGCAGGAATTTTTGAGGAAACAGTAAGGTATTTTATCATGAAATATTACAGGAAAGCAGCAGATAATCCAGTAATTTTAGGGTTGGGTTGGGGCATTGCTGAGGCAGTAATATTGTACGCGTTATACCTTGCATGGCTGTTAATGCAGAATCAGGCAATAACTTTAATGAATGCTTTGCCCGGAGCTTTTGAGAGAATAACAGCCACGTTATTGCACGTTGCATTATCATTAATAGTAGTTAAAGGTTTGAAGAACAGGAAGTATTTGTATCTTGGTATGCTTGTTCACTTCCTGGTTAATATTGTTGCAGTAATGCTTGCAAGCATTTTACTGCTTAACGTGTGGCTGGTTGAGGGAATAATTTTAATTATGACAATATGTGCAGTAATTATTGCCTGCAAAGTTAATGAAAAAGGTGTTTTAAGTGTTATTAAAAGAAAAAGTGCTAAAAGACATAAAAGAAAATAATGATGTCAAAGAAGTTGAGGAAGGTGATTACATTACTATTTTCAAAAGGGTTGGGGATGGAAGAATAGTCAGGAAAACGCTGAACGTGAAGCCTGACTTCATAATTCACGAATTCAATAATGCCGTGGATTACGCTTTTATTAATACTAATTTGTTTGACACTTTCAAAGTTTTGAACAAATTATTATTGTTCAGGGAATTGAACACTCCTATGGATTTCAAGAAATTATACTTTTACACTGAGCATCATGAGGAGGTTTACATTAACAGGGAGGAGGGAATAATTGTTAATGAAACGAAGTATTCAACAAAGGAGTTATGGAATCAAGTAATTAATCTGGTTAAGAGGTATGAAAGAAAACTTCAAAAAGAAATAATCCTCAAAATAATAGAGTAATACGGGCTTGTGGTCTAGTGGTTATGACGCCGCCTTGACGTGGCGGATGTCCCCGGTCCAAATCCGGGCAGGCCCAAAAGTTTTTTTTTACTTCAGTAATTTTTTCATCACGTTCTTTCCCTGCATTAATCCTACGCTTCCTTTTTCGCAGTTGTCTTCGCTGAATTTATTGAAACCGTCGCTTTTCACTCCTGGTCTGCATATCATTAAAGGTGTAGGGCGGGCAGTGTGGCTTTTTGAGGTGCATTCTGTTGAGTGGTCCGCTGTCACTAATACGCTGGTTTTGCAGAAATCAACCTGTTCCATTATTTTCTTGAAGAATTCTTTGTCAATCATTTCAATTATTCTTGTCTTCTTTCTCAAGTCACCGTCGTGAGCTGGAATGTCAGGCCCTTTTATGTGAACGTATAATGCGTCAAAATTTTTCAGGTTCTTTATAGTCTTTTCAGCGTACTCCTTTGCTGATTTTATTGTCTCTGTTGTGCTGTTAGTTTTTATCCTGATTATGCCGATTTTTGCCAGTTCACAAATGCCCTCTTCTACTGGCATTTCCACAAGTGCCGCCCATTTCAATCCTGTCATTTTTTTCATGCTTGGAATGCTTGGCTTTCCTGCACCCGCGCCCCTTAATAATAATGTGTTTGCAGGGTATTTCCTGCCTTTATTAACAGGGTGATTTTTCAGTTTTTCCTGAACCATTTTAGTGAACGTTTTCAAAAGCATTGCTGTTCTTTCAGCGCTTACAGTATTCTTCCGGGGCTTGAAATTTTTCATTTTTTCCGGAAGGTTCAGGATTCTTGCTCTGTATATTTTTGAATTTTCCAATTCTTCGTAACCGTTGTGGTTGCCTGTCACGTCAGGGCTTAAACCTTTGCCTGTGATTCTGAGAACTCCGCGGTGTTCTTTCGTGTGCCTGAATTCAATTTTCACGCCTTTTATTTTTAGTTCATTAACTGCTTCTGCCAATTTTTCCGCTTTTTCATCCCCTATCCTGTTGGCTCTTGTGTCTGTTAATTCCCCTTGGTCATTAATTGTTGCAAAATTTGCCCTGAAATAAATAGAATCTTTTTTTATTTTCATGCCTGCACCTATTGATTCTATTATTCCCCTGCCAGGATAATATTTTTTAACGTCGTATCCTAATAAGCTCAGAACCGCTGAGTCGCTCTCGGGCGCTATATTTTTGCCGATTACTTCAACTGTTCCGAGTTTTGATTCAGCGCATAATTTGTCCATGTTCGGAGTTTCTGCAAATCCCAGAGGTGACTGGTTTTTTAATTCCTTGTAATCTTTGTCTCCTGCGCCGTCAAGAACTATGAATAAGTATTTCATGATTATTGTATTATATTTCTGAATAGTTTATATTTTTTTGCCAGCCTGAATGCTTCGCTTGTTTTTCCTGCGCGGAGGAAGTCTGTGAACAAGTCAGGCAGTGTTGCTGTGAAAACATTATTCACTAATTCCTGCTTGAGGAATTTGAAACTATCTGCAGGGTATATTACCATGTCAGGATTCCTTCTTGTTCTTGTGAATTCCTTTTCAAGCAACTGCATGTCCTTTCCGAGAACGTATGCATAAATAATGCTGGGCTGGTTGTTTTCCCTGATTTTAACTGCTGTTCCAAGGGTGAATGAGTAAATAGTGTTTTGCAGCACGCTCATCACGTTTTTGTAATTTGTTGTTTTGAACATTGCAGGTTTTGGAAGTTTTTTTTCGTAAGCAAGCAGGAAGCACAGCATTAAAGGATTAATTACTTTTATTGTGTTCCTGTAATTTTTTTCAATTATTCCTTTGCTTTTTAATTCCTTCAGTAATTTGCACGCGTACGCTGGGGTTGCATTGCACATGGTGTGGATAATGCTCTGCCTTATTTCCTTGTGCGCGTTATTTATGAGGAATTCCAACATCCTGTGCTTCAAAATCATGGTTTTTATTAACTAATTAGTTAATAATTTATAAATATGCCTTTATTTTATAGTGGGTGTTCTGAAACTAATACGCGAGGGTATGAATCTCTGCTTAGTTGGGGAGTTCGGGATTGGCAAATCCTATAATCTTAACAAATTGGCTGATTATTTTAACACTTCCGCGCTTTCGAGCAATCCAGGCATTATGGAATTGGGGAAACTGGTTAATCAGGATTTTAAGAGCAGGAAATCAGCATTCGATTACTTGCTAGGTTTGGATGGGAAACTGGTTTTATTCTTTGATGACGTCCACGAGTCAAGGAAGGATACTGTCTCGTTCATTCTGAAGCTCTGCAGGAAGCACGTTATTGTGTGCGCTAGTGAGCGCGAACTGGAAAGGTTGAATTATGATTTTAAGACTGTGAAGCTAAGAAAAATGGATTGGGATGAGTCCATGAAGCTTGCTGAGAATTTCTGCAAGGACAGGAAAGCGTGCATTAGTATCTGCAAAAACAGCAGAGGTTTGCCTCTGCTCATTGTCAGGGGCGCGGAGCATTTTAAAGTCACTGGCGAGGTGAGGCAGGTTTTCAATTTTAACTGGAAAAAGGTTTTGTTCAGCCGCTTGACAGTACTGGCTTACTTATTCCTGAGCATAAGGTATTTGGCAAGATTTAACAATAATTGGGAATTGTATTCCATTCTCAGCTCTGTTGCTTACGTCTTGCTGGCTTTTAACAGAATCAGCAGAAAATTGTAGTGACTAATTCAGAAGCCAGAGGCAGGTAAAGCAATTATTAAATAATTAAAATGTTTTGCTTTACCCGAATAATGCGCCTAAGCCCTGTGCTGCTTCTTCAGTGCTGACTTCTTTCTCTTCTGGTTCTTCCTCTTCTTTTGCTTCAGTTTTGCCTGCACCTGCTGCTGCAACGCTCATGCTTGCACTTTTGCTTATGACTTCTTCTATGTCTACTCCTTCAAGCCCTGCGAGCAAGGCTTTTATTCTTGACTCGTCAATTTTTGCGCCCGCACTTTCCAGTACTTTTTTCACGTTCGCTTCATTGACTTCCTTGCCTGCCGCGTGGAGTAATAATGCTGCATACACGTATTCCATCTTTTTTTTCAACTCCATTCATCCGAAGAGTGAATTCAGTCCTTCTGCCACTGCTTCAGTGCTGACTTCCTTCTCCTCTTCCTCTTCTTTTTCTTCCTGCTTTTCTGCTGTTGGCGCTTCAGTTCTTATTGCCTGTTCTGGGTTGATTACGCCGTTTAGTATTAAAGCGTTGAAGTGCGCCTTCATAAGAATCTCTTTCATTAATGCAGGGATTAACAGCCCTGTATTCAGCACGAGATTCTTTGCCTGCGCGTATCCTGTCATTATCATTGACTCAATGTCAACGTCTAATACATCAGGAGTGTAAATTGTATTATCTTCTTTCATTGCTGTCACGTTTAATCCTATCTCTATTGGCTTCACGTCTAATTTTGCAAGTATTGTGGCTGCTAATCCGCTTGCTGGTTCGCCTTTTTTGACAACTATTGAATCCTTTAATACGTGGATTTTCCCGCTCATTATTTTGGCTTTTATGCCTAATTGCCCTAATTCTCCTATGATTGGTCCTGGAGTGAATGGCGTTTCACCTTTTTTAACGATTAAGTCTTTTGGTGATTCCTGCCCTGCTTTTATTGCTGACAAGCTCTTGTTTTGTTTTATTAAATTGAAGATTTTGAAGGGGTTTAATTTTGTGAGTATTACTGCGGGCGCTCCTTTTATCATGCTTATCATGTCTTCATTGCCTGATGCTTTGAATGCTCTTGTAATGAATGATTTCCTGCTCGTGACTATTTTCATTTCATTTTTTAATCCGAGTTTAATGGTTTGGAACTGGCTGCTTGGCAGTTCTTCAAGATTTAACAATCCTACAACTGGGTATTCCTTGATTAACTTGGTTAAAGTGCTAACTTTTTCTTTTTTCCAGTCCTTTACGAATGATTGTGTTTCTTCCATAATTCATCACATTATTTTTATGCTGGGCCCCATCGTGGTTTTTATCACTACTTGCTTAATGTTCTGCTCCTTGTTCGGCAGTTGGGGTATGAATTGCTCCAGCAAGTAGTTAATATTGTCGCTTATTATTTCCGCGCCCTGCTTGTCTGTTCCTATTTTCAAATTTATTACCGGCGTTTTTCTGGTTTTCAGGACAACTGTTTTGATTAGCTGGCTTTTCAGCATTTTTAAGTCAGCGTTTGGAGGCACTACGCAGCTCGCTTTAGGGTTTGGCATCTTGTTTCTTGGGCCGAAAATTCTTCCGAAAGTTTTTGCAATCTCTCCCATGATGTCTGCCTGCGCAACGAAGTAGTCATATTCTTCTGCCAATTTCCTTATCTTTTTCAGGTTATTAGCCCATTTCGGGAATTCATCCTTCATTATTACGTTGTCAAAATTTTCCTTGGCTGCTGTCTGCATTGCTTTGTCAACTAATCCGCAAATTCTTATTGGGGTTCCCCTTTCATGGGGCAGGACAACTACGTGCTCAATGGTTTCATTCTTTAAATCCAAACCTTTTAATGCAATGCTTAAATCTATTGATTCTGAGAATTTTCTCTGCTTTCTCTTGTCAAGAGCTTCCTTTACTTTTTCAATTATATCCTTCTTGCCGACCATAAAATAATCTCCTGTCGAAACAGTAAGAATAATAATACAAGAAGGGTTTTATAAAACTTTTGCTAATTCGTGCAATGATTTTATCCTGATTGCCGGCTGGACATTGACGACTTCATGCTCTCCCCTTTCAATTAAGATTCCCGGCATTCCTGCATTAATTGCAGCGTTTATGTCTTCTTCAGCGTTGCCTACGTAAACAGAATTTTCACTGCCAATTCTTAATTCTTTTAAGCACTTGTGGATGCCTTCAGGGTGGGGTTTTGGCTCTGCGCCTGTCCTGGGATTCGCGCATATTATTGAGTCAAACAAGTGCTTCCCGACCATTCCGGCCTCCATTTCCAGTATGTTAAGCGGTGCTCCTGTAACTAATCCTAGCTTGAATCCCTTATTTTTCAATTCTTCTAATGCTGTTACGTCTTCGTATGTTTGAGTGGATTCTTTTCTTAGCATTGGAGTGTCAATTTTGGCAAATTCTTTCCAGAATAATTCAGGTTCTATTCTGAAAATTTCATTGATTATTTTCTCCCTGTCAGTCCCGAACCAGAACGCGTCTATTAATTCATTGCTCGCACTTGTTTGGAAGCTGTTCAACACTTTATTAATAATTTTATACCTGTAGTCTGGTTTTGTGTGGACTAGTGTCCCGTCCAAATCAAAAATTACTGCTTTAATGTTTTCTAGCATAAGTGTAGAAGCATTAAGGGATTGCTATTTATATTTGTAATCTTTTGATTAATTCGTCATAGCATTCTTTGCATAAGTGGTGTTTTTTGACGTTGTTTTCTTTGTCAGGAGTGCTTAACAGTATTGCTCCGAACTCTGTTAATTCTTTGCCGCAATTATTGCATAATGGTTTAATGCTCATAATTTTTTAGCTTCTTTTTCTTTCTTTTCTTCAGCAGGCGCTGCTTCTTCTGCTTTCTCTGCACCGGCTTCTGGTTTTGCAGCTGCTGCTCCTGTTCTTGTGGCTTCTTTCTGCGCCTTGGCTGCTATTTTCTTCTTTAATTCGTCCAATTCTCCTGAAACTTCTGCCTGCGCTTTGACTAATTGCTGCTGTAATATTTTCTTCTTGTCTTCAGAAACGCTGGTTTTCTCATTGTTTATCTCGTTATCGTATGCGCCTTCTTCAACTTTTTTGCAGAACATTTTCGGGGACATTCCCTCGACCAGTATTCCCATTGGCATGCAGGCTCCTGCAGTCTCTTTCACCGCATTTTTCAGGGTGTAAGAGTACATTTTAGTCATTCTCTGCTTTGCTACCTTAATTACCTGCTCTACTGCAATGTTCCCGGCTTTCTCAAGCCTTGCAAGTCCTGAACCCTTGCTGATTCCTGCCTCAGCCATTAATAACTTAATAGTTGAACCCGGCTTGCTTCTCATAGTAGATTATCAAACAAAATATTAGTTTAAAAGGATTTCGGAGAAAATAGTAAAATGTATAAATGTTTAAGCATTATTTAAATAAGTCTTCGAAAAAAAAATGGAAAGATTAATTATATGTTATTTTATCTTCAATAACTATGGTTGTTGAGGGTCATCTTATTAAAAAGAAGATGAAAATAAATGATTTCTTGGATTATGTTAAAAATTATGATAATGATTCAATTGAATGCACCAAACATACTTTTTTCAGATTTAGTGATAAACAAATAAATGATTGGATGAATTGTGAAAAAGTAAAAACTTATATAAAGGGAAATATTCCCTTATTCATAGGAGAACAGAATAATGGATGTTATGCTGTTTTTTATCAATTTGAACAGAAAAAAGCCATTAAAATAATTGTTGATGTGAAACCAGAGAAAATAAAAATAGTAACATTATACGTTGTTGATAAAAAAAGTATACCAAAAAAGATAAAATGACTAAAATGAGACACTTGAAAGGTAAAGGAAAATATGATTATGATTATATAAATGATATTCTCTTTTTTAAAGTTAAGGATAGAGAATATGTAAGATCTATTGAGTTTAGTAACATGGTTTTTGATATTGATTTAGAGGATTTTATAGTGGGTATGCAAATATTTGAAGCTTCAAAGTTTTTACACATCCCAAAAATGTATCTCAAAGATATTCCAAAATGGAATTGTAATTTTACTATTAAAAATGGAATTGTTGAAATTAATTTATTTTTTCAGGTATCTATGAGAAACAAAATAATAGAAAAAAATCCAATTATCCAACAACCAACGGAATTGCCTAATTCACAAATATCTATAGCAGTTCCAGCATAATTTTTATTTTAGTGTTTTTATTTGAATTTAAATAAGGCGCTATAATTTCTATTGATTCAAAATTTGCTATTTTATTTTTGTTTCTTAGTTTTCTTCTGGTTAAAAAATAAGTTAAAATTAAAACTCCTAATATTAGTGTTAGGACACCATTAAGGATTAATCCATTGTAAAATGAGTATATACCAGCACTGAATAATATTAGAGCTAACAAGTCAAGTATTGTAAAAAACAGCAACTCATGAAGTAAGTCATATATTTGCATTTGACTATAGTTCAAATTTTTATAGAGAAGATTCAATAAGCAAACAAGCAAATTAAAATATAATCACATACAGATAATATAATCATTATTCACAAAAACCATCTAATTTTTTAAGTTTAGACTACATTAATAACAATATGCCTAAGAAGAAATCCAAAAAACCAAAAGGATGGTTTAAAGACAGGAAGAATCAGATTATTGCTCTTTTATGTGCATTTAGTTTAGTTGCAGTTTATATTGTTATAATGAAAATTAATGAAATTAATGCTTTGAGTGAATCAAAAAATAATCTTGCAGATGAGTTTACTGTTTTGCAAGCAGAGTTTGGCAATTTAAATGAATCTTATTATAATTTATTTAATGTTATGATTTCTCAGGAGCAAACAATTGAAGAATTACAAGAATCATATTATAATCTTATTAATGATTATTCTGATTTTGAAATAAAAATTCAAGAACAATTAGAGCTTTTCAGCAATAATAGCAATGTTTTGAATCATACTCTTTATACAAACATTATGAATAAATTAAAATCATCAGCATTTAAAAATACTGAACCTTTTTGCAATATTAGATTGCAGGGGATTTATTTTGCAGACAATCATTATTATAATTTAGAATATTTAGATGATCCTGAATCAAATGAATATTTTGGAGGAAATTCTTTGTTTAGTTTGGACGATTTTTATGAAAGAGGAGGAGGGGATTGTGAGGATTGGGCGCTTGTTTTTACTGCTCAGTATAATTACCTTAAAAATATGTGCGCAGAGTCAGATTATGAAATTAGAATTAATTCATTTATTTCAGAAGGAACATCAGATGTTCAAATTGCTTATGATGAAACATGGATTTATCTTGATTCTTCTGAAACCAGCTGGACAGATTATGTATATGCATATCCCCTTTGTGGTTTTCATTCAGGAGATGAATACGGACACTGCTGGGTTGCTTTTACAAAAGAAGAAATAACATCATCTCAAGATATTTCAAGAATTATTTCAGATTCTATGATTGTTGAACCTCAAGGAGGGGATTTTGTTTCAACTTATGAAGATGCATTTGAACAAGGTTTAAAATTTTATATTATTATACTGCCTGATGATATGGGTTATAAACAAGATTTGGATAATTCATCTTCTTGGAAAACATATCAAGATTATTCAGAAAATATTCAAAAATCTAAATTAAATTTGAATAAAATATATGAATCTTTTAAATCATAATATACATAAATTTAATAATCAAGAGAATATAATACGAGCAAAA
>PEWF01000088.1:0-2695 GCA_002779595.1 archaeon CG07_land_8_20_14_0_80_38_8
CCATTTAAAAATTATTTTAATGCCAACACGAACAACATAACAAATTCCTTTCTCTTTAGAAACTTGCTTAGCTCGCACGAAAAGTTCTCCTGTTCTTTTTAAAAAATATTTTGTCATTCTCTCGTCCATAAGATTGCGCTTGAAGTATTTATTAAATTTTCCAAAGGGCGACCCCGTAGGCAGATTGCGTATAACGGCTGGCGTGTTTGCGAAGTTGTCTTTAGGCAATTTAGCGAAGCGTCGCAAACACGCTGTTATCTGCTGTTGGTTGCCTCTTGGTTGAACATTGGCAAAACCATATTCTTTTCATATTTGACTAATCTTCCTTGTTTATTCAATTTTATTTTTTTAAAATCAATATCCTTAATATTCTCCGGAATTAGAAAATACGGTACCAATTTTTCCCAGTCTATATCCCTGATTGTTATTATTTCATCCAAGTAAAAACTAACCCAAATATCACCTATTTTAGAGTTTGATGATTCCTTTAAAAGTTTATCTTTTGTGATATGTACATACTTATCATCAATGTCTATCCCAATAAATCTTCGACCCAATCTTTTTGCGGCAATAACTGTTGTCCCAGTTCCAACAAATGGATCCAATACAATGTCATTTTCATCTGTGCTCATCAGGATTATCCTTTCTAACAAATGTATAGGTAACTGGCAGGGATGCTCATCTCTATACTTATTATGTTTTATGCGGTGAATATCTGTCCAGACATCAGAAACTAATGGACCAAAAGGATGTAAACCTGCTTTTTTACCACCGTAATCTTTTAGAAGATAGTTACAATTTCTACACCGTTTGTGTGGATAACGAATCTCATAAAACTTAGTTTCCTTCAGCTCTTTTGCATAATACAAAATGCCATAATGAGCGGGTTGCAAACTTTTGCCCATTGGTGCTGTTGGCGCATCCCAAGCGATCCAATGCTTGAAGTAAGCAACTTCATTTAAAAAACTTGCATAATATGTTAGCCATTTTGGTATATTATGCACAAATATAGAACCCGTAGGTTTCGTAATTCTAACCATTTCATATATCCATCGTCTACACCAATCCAAATATGCGTGAAACTCTTTATTGTCCCTATACCCATTATATTTCTTCCCTAAATTAAAAGGTGGATCTGCAAATGTTATATCCACAGAACTGTCTGGAATATTTTTCATAAGTTCCAGACAGTCCCCCTGAATTATCTGGTTGATGTATTTATCAATCATTAGCGAATACCTCCCTTAATAATTGCTTAAATCGTTCTAATTCCTCTTGATGGAAAGTAAAAACATCTTCATAAGCACCCACCATTCTTTTTAAATCACTCTTTCTTACATACCAACCAATCCCATCGACAAATCCTATAAATTTTGCCTTGGGATAGTGTTGTTTTATAAGTGTATCAATAGAAATTTCGGTTTTTGATTTATCGCCTTGTCCAGATGAAGTAGTAGTTAAAAATGAACTTTCAGCAATAATTAATGGATTCTTTTTGTTTGGAATTATAAAATCCATTGTCCGTTTTGTATCTGGAGCATTATCAATTAATTCTCCTAAATCACCTTTTTCAAATGGAATTTCTAGTTTGTTTAACATTTTTTCAACTAAAACTTCCGGATTGTTTTTCCCTTTAGCCGCTCTTGATCCTTTTTCTTTATATCTCGCGAGCGTATCAATTAATGCATTTATATCAAAATTTAATTTTTCTAAACTAAATTTTTGAAGCTCAAAGGCAGGTAAGGTTTTTCGAAAAAACTCAACGGTAGAACCTTCATAGAAAATATTAACCAGCCCTTTTCTGAAATACTGGTTTTCTTTCACGAGTTTTTCTATCCTGGAAGTGTTCCATTCTGAAATTTCCTCATTTTCTTTTTCTTGTAACCATTTTTCTTTGAATACAAGCTCATTTAACTCTTCATTGTCAACTATCCGTATAACTGTTATTAGTCTTTTCAAACTCTCATTAGAAAACCCTGATATTGCCAAAAGTGCTTTCAACCCCAATTCTTTTTTTCTTCTTAGAAAATCCTCAAACACTTCCTTTTTACAGCCTCTTATATTAACTTCATGCTTAAGATATAAAATTGTTTCCTTAACACTAAAAATATGAGCTTCATATTGTCCTTCAAATTCTTCATCGAAGTAATAAAATGTATTCTTCTGAATTACATTCATATATTTTTCATCTAAAGTTTTCATTTTCAACACCTCTTTTTAAAGAATAATATATATTCGTCTTTCATTGTATTTCTCATTCCTTTTATGGGTTTTAAAATACTTTTAACCAGTATTAAATTATGTTTTTTGCACGATTCTATTATTTTACTCTCTAATCTGATACCTCCAGTTTGATTCGTATTAGACCCTATAATCATTACAAAGTATTTATCCTCTTTTAAGACTCTTGAAACCTCGGAACATACCTGCTCCATATCTTCAAAATAATTTTCTAATCGCTCATTTTTGTTTTTACCAATCAGCCCAATCATTCTACTTTTAATATCATTAACATCATACCCTAAAAAGTTTAACTGCGCTTCATCATTTTTTACATAATCGATTGCAAATGAGTATGGTGGTGATGTAATTACACCATCAATCGAATTATCCTCTAAAGGTATTTTCATTGCAGTAGCATTTTCTAAGATATTAGTGGTTCCTAATTCGTTTATATACTTTGAACTACTTAATA
>PEWF01000088.1:2861-7643 GCA_002779595.1 archaeon CG07_land_8_20_14_0_80_38_8
CTAATTCATACAAAGCCTCCTCACCCTCACCAATGCATAATGCGTCAAAAACTTTTGAATTAATGACTTCCTCAGGGAAAACAGTAGGATGAATGCCGCCACAGACATACAAAGCCTTATGATTCTTCCTGAACAATCGCGCCATTTTCTTAACATCATCATATTCACCGCTCCTTGAACTGAAACAGACAATGTCAGGCGCAAAACTCTTCATAACAGATAATGCTTTCTTCTCTTTCAAGCCGAAAGTGAAATCAACCAAACCAGTCTCAACACTCCTCTCTTTAAGATACGCTGACAATGAAGCAATCCCTAAATCAATATAAGGAATCCTCAAAGGATTAACGTAAACGAACAAAACTTTAACCATTTAGTTAAAAAAATAATATCTGGATGTTTTATAATTTATGGTAATCTTTAAAATACAATGCCATTTTAATCTTAATTAAATGAAAAAAGTGTCCATTATAATCCCTGCGTATAATGAAGAGGAAGGGCTTAAAAAAACAGTCAAAGGAGTTATACAAGCAGTGCCTGATGCTGAAATAATCCTTGTTGATGACGGAAGCAGGGATAATACCTGGAAAATTATGGAAAAATTAAGCAAAGAACACAAAAACATCAAATCGTACAGGCACAAAAAAAATAAAGGCAAAGCATCAGCATTAAAAACAGGATTCTCAAAAGCAAAAACAGACATATTGGGAACAATAGACAGCGACTACACTTACCCCCCGAAGTATTTTCCTGCAATGATAAAAAAAATGGAAAAAGGATATGATTTGGTTGTGGGCTCAAGATTTTTGAAAGGCTTCCCGAAAAAATACCCCTTAATAAGGGCTTTAGCGAACAGGTTAGGGGCATTAGCATCCAGCATAATATTATTCCACAAAATTACTGATGTAACAACAGGATTAAGAATTTTCAACAGAAAAGTTGCAAACCTTCCCACACGCGCAAAAAATCTTGACTTTGAAGCGGAATTAACCGCAAGAGTAATAAAAAGCAGAATAAAATATGCAGAAGTCCCGATAACAATGAAACCAAGATTAGGAATGAGCAAATTAAACCTGATAAAACACATAATTAGTTTCTTTATAGCAGTGCTGAGAGGAGCAGTGCTGAAAAGCAACCCTTAACCAAAAGAATACATTAAATAATCTTCATTCTCATAAACAAGAGTTAAATTAAGGTAATCTGGCTTTTTCACAACAATATAATCAGCATCATACTCTTCTGAAAGATTAATAAAATCATCAGTGCTGAAATTGTCATACTTCTCACTGCAGTGCTCCCAAGCGCTTGGAAAACCGCTGAAATCATCAGTAACGTTGCAGAAAACGTGCAACCTGTTAATCCATTCCCTTGCAATACTGTCAGAAGACCAGTAACCAGTCACCCTGAAATTAAAAACTTCCGCCCTCTCTGACAAGTATCTGAAACTGTCATCAATAGGCGGCGTTATAAAAACGCTGTCAACAGGAGTATTATCCTTTGCAAAAAGCGCAACTTCATCAAAAAGAGTAATACTCTTGTAAATATTCACACTTTTAATTGAAAAACCTCCTGAATAAAAAATGTAAAAAGTACTAAAAGCAATAAAAGCTGAAAAAATAAGGATTAAAAAAGTGCTCTTTCTCTTCAATGCCTCAAAAAAAGCAGCAGAGAAAATAACAGGGAACAATAAATTAACAAACATTGTACTCCTGAAAGGCAGTAATTTAATAACAAACGGAATCCTCAAAATTTCAATAAAAAAAGCAGAAATTAAAAGCACTAATGCAATGGAAATAAAAAATGTTAACAAGCTCTGCGAAGAAATAATAGTTCTCCTGAAAACAAAAAGTATGAACACGCAAAGGCAGAAATAAGAAGCAAAAATTATGTAATGAATAATGCTGAAAGTTGAAGGCAGGGCGTGATGCGGCAGTCTGAGAAGTGATTCTTCATAAACAAAACCAGAATCACTGCTGCCTCCACTCATGAACAAATAAGTCAAAAATAACATATAACTTGACAATAACAAAAACACTAATATGGGCCTGCATAATTGGTTCAAATTCATCTCCTTCCTCACAAAATAATAAAAAAGAACCATTGAAAAAATGATAAACATTAAAACACCTGTAGGCAAATGGAAATAAACAATCAAAGCCAAAAATAAGAAAGACTTAACATAATCATTTTTTAGGAACAAATAGATAGAATACAATAATACAGGCATAATGATAAGATTAGGAGTGAAATACGAACCTAACGGCTTGAAATAACCAAGAGTTGGCATGTTAAAAAAGAAAGCAGAAATTATAATGGCAAAAATTGCTGCCTTATTATTTTTCGACAAATGGTAAGTTATCAAACTTATCATGTAAAAAAAGAAGAATCTTGCAAGAATATGCGCTGTAAAAATAAGCACTTCAAAACTAATATTTGAAAAATCACTAATCCCCTGAATAATTAAATAAAATAATAATCTATGAACCAAAGGGTCGAAAGAGCCGGAACCAAAAATCAAATCATTAGAGAATAAATTATTATCAAAATACTGCTCAAGTGCAGGGAAATGCTCCGCGTGGTCAGAAATCCCGTAATCATACCCTTGAAAAATTACAGAAACAAAAGTTAACAATATGCAGAATAAAATAATTTTTTTAGCATAAAATTTTTTCATCACTGCACCTTCTTGAAAAATTCGCCAAAAACTTCAATCACGTAATCAATCATTTCATCAGTAATGCCTGGATAAACTCCTATCCAGAAACTATTATTCATAACTTTGTCAGTATTGACCAAATTTTTATGCACAACGTGTTTCACTCCCTTAAAATACGGCTGTTTTGTAACATTGCCTGCAAATAATAACCTGGTTCCTATTTTGTGCTTTTCTAAAAACTTGGTTAATTCAGTCCTGTCAACGCCGTCCTTGACTGTTATTATAAAACCAAACCATGAAGGAACAGAATTTTCTTCCTTTTCAGGCAGGATTAAATACTTGCCAAATTTTGACAAACCCTTGAATAATCTTTTGAAATTATGATTCCTCTTCCTGATAAAATCAGAAAGCTTGTCCATTTGCGCGCATGCAATGCCCGCCTGCATATCAGTCCATTTCAGGTTAAAACCTGCATGGGAATAAACATATTTATGGTCATAACCAAAAGGCAAACTCCCATGCTTCTGGTTAAACCTTTTATTGCATGTATTATCATGCCCTGTTTTGCACCAGCAATCCCTGCCCCAATCCCTTAATGACAAAATTATCTTATTAAGCAAATCATTATTCGTAACCACTGCACCCCCTTCGCCTGCAGTTATGTGGTGCGCTGGGTAAAAACTGAAAGTGCTGACATCCCCGAAAGAACCCGCAAAATCATTGCCATACTTTGAACCAAGAGCGTCACAGCAGTCCTCAACCAGCCACAAACCATGCTTCTTGCATAACTCCTTTACTTTTTTGACATTGAACGGGTTGCCCAAAGTATGAGCCAGAAATACAGCCCTTGTCTTCTTAGTAATTGCCTCTTCCAATAATTCAACATTAACATTATAATCGGGAATATTAATGTCCATGAAGACAGGAATGCAATCATAAAAAATGATAGGATTAACAGTTGTCGGAAAACACGCAGCAACAGTCAAAACTTCATCACTTTTTTTAATCCTCTTATCTCCCAGTAAAGGGGATGTTAAAGCCGCAAACGCAAGCAAATTTGCAGAAGAGCCCGAATTAACAGGAATAACATGCTTAACATTAAGGAATGATGAAAATTTTTTAATAAAATTTTCAGTAAAAATGCCTTCAGTCCACCATCCTTTTAAAACAGCATTAATGCCCGAGCATAATTCATCAGAATCATAAACTTTGCCAGAAACAGGAATTGCTGACTTTCCAGGCATGAAATCTGACGAAGGAAAAACGCCCTCCTCCTTTGCAAGCTTCCTGACATTATCCATAACTCACACTTATTGATTTATAACTTTAATAATTTATTGAAAAACTTTTAAACCCTCCGAAATAACTTAATCATTTAATGAGAATATTATTAGTGCAGCCGGAAAGCACAGAAGACGTTAACAAGGAATTCCTGTCACTGCAATATCCTATTAATCTTGGATACATCGCCTCTTCTTTGATAACAGCAGGGCATGAAGTTGAAATGATTGACTTGAACGTGTTAGAGCACAAAAAATTATTAGAGAAAATTAAAAAATTCAAACCTGAAATAGTGGGCGTTACTTCAATGACTCCGAACATTTACTTGGCGCAGAAAGCAATACAAGAATCCAAATCAGAAAATAAAAAAATTAAAACATTACTCGGAGGAGTGCACGCTTCAGCACTGCCTGAGGAAACGATGAAGATGATAAAAGAACTTGACTATTTGGTATTCGGGGAAGGGGAAGAAACAATAAAAGAATTAGCGGAAAAACTTGAAAAAAAACAAAGCGTGAATAACGTGAAAGGAATACTTTACAGGAGCAAAGGCAGGATAATAAAAAATGCTCCGCGCCCTTTAATCAAGAATCTTGATTCAATACCCTTCCCTGAAAGGGACTTGCTGCCAATGGACTTGTATACGAAACACCACGTAAGCAGGGGATTCTCCCGTGAGAATATGAAAATAATGGAAATATTAACGAGCAGGGGATGCCCGAACCAGTGCATTTTCTGCGCAGGGCACATAAATTACGGACACAGTTTAAGATTCAGAAGCTACGAGAATATAATACAGGAAATTAATGAATGCATCAGAAAATACAAAATAACACATGTATCAATAG
>PEWF01000088.1:7668-31764 GCA_002779595.1 archaeon CG07_land_8_20_14_0_80_38_8
AGAATTAGTGAAAAAATTATGCAATTTTTTCAAGAATAAAAAATTAACATGGAACTGCAACGCTCGCGTAAACACTGTAAACTATGAAATTCTAAAATTAATGAAAGAATCAGGATGCAAAAAAATAAGCTTCGGAGTTGAAAGCGGAAGCGAAAAAATACTGAAACTGATAAAAAAAGGAATAACTATACCTCAGGTTAAAAAAGCAGTCAGTGACGCGAAAAAGGCAGGAATCAGGTACGTGGAATGCACGTTCATGATTGGCTCACACCCCGACGAGACAATGGAAGACATTGAAAAAACAATAAAATTAATGCATGAATTAATGCCTGACTTTCTCGCATTCAGCGTTATGTGCCCGTTCCCGGGAACAGAAGTCTACAACATGATGAAAAAAAGGAAATTATTAATGAATAATCCTGACTGGTCCCAGTTCAGTTTGTTCGGAAACCTGAAAAGATACGAAAAATTAACAAATATGACATCTGATGAAATGATAAATTTGCAGATAAAAGTATTAAAAGATTATTACAAAACGCCAAAATACGTATTGTCCCAATTATTAAAAATAAGGACGCTGGATGAAATAAAATATTTCACAAAAATGGGAATATTATACGTGAAAGAATTAATGCTCGGGAAAAAATCATAATTTAATCATTTTGAACATTTCATCCAAAGTGTAAGCGCGTACACCTTTACTTTCCATTTTTGACAATAACAATTTCACTTTCATCGGGCGCGGAGCTTTCTGGCTGGATTTATCAGTGCTGACGCTCTTAATTAAGGAAGAATCAAGGTTGAAATATTCCGCAAATAATTTTGCAAACTCGTAATTATTCACAAAATCCTTCCCTCCTATATTAAAAATGCCCATGGCTTTCTGTTTGATTAATTCCTTAATGCTTTCTGAAATGAAGTCCGCAAGAACAGGATTATTATACTGGTCTGAAACTGCAAAAAATTCCTCACCTTTTTTCAGGGAATTATAAACTCTTGCAATAAAATTCCTCTCATCATATCCAATGCTGAAAATTTTGCAAGGCCTTACCACCATTGATTTTTCATAGTTAAGAACTTCATTCTCAGCAACCCATTTTAATATGCCATAATAATTAATTGGCGTAGGAATGTCATCCTCAGAATACTCTACTCTGGAGCCGTCAAAAACGTAATAAGATGAAATGAAAACAAAATAAGAACCAAAAGATTTGCTTGCTGTTAAAAGATTATTATTGCCCTCATAATTTATTTTATACGCTAATTCCTTCTCAGTCTCGCACAAGTCAGCATTCACAAGAGCTGCAGCATTTATGACAACGTCCGGCTTAATCTTCTCAAAAATGCTGAAAACTTTTTCCCTGTCAGTAATGTCACAAGCGAACACATTATTTCCATCAGCAACTTTATCCAAACCATAAACTTCAAAAGAACCAGAAAAAACTCTGCGCATTGAAGAACCCAACTGCCCGTTAATGCCGCAAATTAATAATTTCTTCAAATTCTCTCGCCTCTTAATTTTAAAAAATTATTAATCTGGTTCAATGATAATTCGTAAATATCCTCATTTCTAAAATTTTTATACCATTCAACAATCATACTGACAGTTTCATCAAGAGTCAGGACAGGCTTCCACCCCAACTTTGAAACTGCTTTCATTGAATTAAGACATAAAAAATTCATTTCATGCACTCCCTTCCCATTCCCAGAATGCTTCCATGAACCTGAACTCCATTTTTCCAGAATCTTTTCAACCAAAGCCTTGACAGTGACAATATTATCATTTTCAGGGCCGAAATTCCACGCGCCTGCAAAATCAGCACTTGAAAATAATTTCATACCCAACAGTAAGTAGCCATTAAGAGGTTCAAGAACGTGCTGCCATGGGCGCACGGATTCCGGATTCCTCACAATAATCTCTTCATTATTAAGCAAAGCCCTCATGCAGTCAGGAACAATTCTGTCCTCGGCCCAGTCCCCCCCACCAATAACGTTCCCCGCGCGCACAGAAGCAACATTAACACCACTATTTCTGAAAAAAGAATCCCTGCAAGATGAAACAACAATCTCAGCGCATGCCTTGCTTGCACTGTAAGGGTCAAACCCTCCTAACTCGTCACTCTCACCATAACTCTTAGAATCATCCTTATTCTTATAACACTTGTCAGAAGTAATCATCACCGCAGACTTAACAGAATCACTCTTTCTTATGCATTCCAGAACATTAACAGTGCCCATAATATTAGTCATGAAAGTTAGGGCAGGCTCATCATAAGATTTTCTTACTATAGGCTGGGCTGCAAGATGAAAAACAATTTCAGGATTATGCTGCTTAAAAATTTTGAACAATTCATCAAAATTATTCACATCACCCCTCACGTCAACAATTTTATCCGCAAGATTTGCACGCTCAAACAAAGTATCAGCACCCAAGGAATCAATGGAATAACCAATCACTTTCGCACCCATCTTATTAAGCCATAAAGAAAGCCATGAACCCTTAAAACCAGTATGCCCAGAAACAAGAACTACTTTATTCCTGTAAAAATCATTAAAATCTTCCATAATAATTAATCCTCTAATTTTGTCCATGGAGCAGATTCTTCCCAAATCCTGTTCAAATCCAGATAATCCTTGTAAGTATCCATGCACTTCCAGAAACCATTATGCTTGAAAATAACAAGATTCTTGTCCCTTGCCACTTTTTCAAGAGGCTCTTTTTCAAGAATCAAAGAATCATCATCCCTTAAATAATCAAAAAATTTAGGCTCAAAAACGAAAAAACCGCCATTAATATAACTCCCATCCACTTGAGGCTTTTCCTGAAAATCCATCACAATATTCTCATCCACATTTAATTCCCCGAACCTTGAAGAAGGCCTTACACCAGTTATTGTGGCAATCTTGCCATGACTCTTATGGAAATCATAAAGTTTGCGGAGATTAATATTCGCAACCCCGTCTCCGTAAGTAGCCATGAAAGTATTATTGCCAACATACTTCTGCAATCTTTTAAGCCTGCCACCTGTCATAGTTTTCAAACCAGTATCAACAAGAGTAACTTTAATATCCTCCTTTAAACCTGACAAAAACTTAACTTTGTTGCAACTCAAATCAATCTCAACATCATTATTCAAAGCCAAATAATTAAGAAAATACTGCTTAATCATGTCGCCCTTGTAGCCCAAAGCGATTATGAAATTATTAAAACCATAATGAGCATAAGTTTTCATAATATGCAGAATAATAGGAATTCCCCCAACAGACACCATTGGCTTCGGCTTATACTCTGTCTCCTCCCTTAATCTGGTGCCCATGCCTCCTGCAAATATGACAACCTTAACATCCTCATGCTTAGTCATACTTATTTATTAAAAAAGAATCTATATTTAAATATATTCTTTGCAAATTCCAGCGCTGTAAAGAAGTTAACGCTTGATTTTCCAGCCTTCCTGTCCTTGGATTTGACAGGAATCTCGCCAACAGAAAAGTTCATCCTCTTCGCTTTAATCATAATTTCAGCATCCAAAAACCAGTCCTTAGAATTTAAATCCATAGCTTTAAAAACAGATTTTTTCATAATTTTTGGGCAACCATTCATATCCATAGAATCAATACCAAACAATAAATTCACGCCAATATTATAAAAAAATGAAGCAATACGCCTCAAAAAACCCTCAGTCCTGCTGACTCTCGCAACCTTGCAAACATCCAAATCATCCCTTTTCAGCCTCTTAAAAACACTGATAATAATACTGAGAGGAATCTGGTTATCACCCCATAAAAAACCAACAAAATCACCCCTACACTTGTGCAAACCCCTAAGCACGCCGTTGCCATAACCCTCATTCACTTTAACAACCACTTTCCGCACCCTCATATTCCTCTTTGCAAACTCAGAGATTAACTCCCCAGTCCTGTCAATTGAACCATTATCAACAGCAATAATTTCATAATCCAAATTATTAGCAGACAATAATTTTGCCAGCCTGCCCAATAAACCAGCAACGTTCGCTTCCTCATTATACAAAGGTATTGCCAAAGACAATTCAGGATTACCCATTAAAATAATAATAATTTAAAACAATTAAAATACTTTTTCCTTATTATTTTTAAATCACATAAACATGAATAATAACATGAAAATACTGCACTTCTCATGGGACACGCCCATTCCTGGCATTGGCGGAAGCACGCATGAATGGAACATGGCAAAAGCGTTCAAAAAATTAGGGCACAAAGTCCGCCTAGTGTGCGAATGGGAATATGACAAAAAAATCAGCGAGGACTTGGAAGGAATACAAATCAGAAGAGTGCACTGGAGAACAGGATTCAGGCAGATAAACCCTTTAATACTTTGCGTGAAGGCAAAACTTAACGCGTTATACCACATAATATTTTTCTCGCCGAATATTATTTACGAAAGGTACAGGATAATGGGAGGATTCGGAGTCCTCATAGGAAAATTGTTCGGGAAGAAAACAATACTCGAAGTGAATGACCCAACAATTGAAGCCCCCTACATTGAAGGCAGGATAGGATTGTTTACAAAAATAATTGCAGGCATTTGGGAGCGCCTAATATTCGCATGCAGCGATAAAATAATCACACATAATGAAGTAATGGCAGGAAGAGCAAACCAGAAAAAAGTCAGAATAATCACAAATGGAGTTGACACAAAAATTTTTAATCCCGAAAAATACGCGCGCACAAAATGGGCTGATAAATTCGTATGCTTATTCATAGGCACGTTCGCGGAATGGCAGGGCACTGAAACAATACTAAAAGCAGCGGAATTATTAAGAAAGAACAAAAAAATATTGTTCGCATTCGCAGGAAGCAAAGAAGACAATGAAGAAAACACTGAATATTTGGGAAGAATCAAATACTCTGAAATCCCCCAGTTAATCGCGAACAGTGACGTGTGCTTGTACACTCCTGACACTGAACACTACAAGCCAATGAAAAAATTAGGATTCTACTTCTCACCCCTTAAATTATTCGAGTATATGAGCATGGCAAAGCCCGTAATAGTAAGCGATGCAGGAAACCTTAAAAAAATCGTAAAAAATGAAGTGAACGGGTACAGGATAGGAGAAAATAATGGCGCAGAACTGGCAAGCAAGATTTTAAAACTTTACAGGAATAAAAAATTAAGAACAAGAATCGGCAAAAATAACCGCGAAGAATGCGAGAAAAAGTATTCATGGACTAAGATTGCAAAAAAGGTGCTGAAATGAAAATAAAAATAAAATTTGACAATTACGCAATAATATTCCTCTTAATACTTATTGGTTCAATCCTCATAAGATTCATTGATTTGAGCGCAGTGGGCTACGTTACTGACGAGCCGGTAATAATCACAGCAGGAATAAAACACTTCCTCAACAACCCATACCCTGTGTCGCTTTACGATATGGCAACGCCGGGAGGGCAGTGGCCAATAGGATTATCAGTCACACTATTATCAGGAAGGGATTTTTCAATAATAAAAGATTACAGCATGATGGATTATGCAAGCATAGACCTGAACAATAATTTATTGAAAGGACTGGAATTCGCTGCGCGCCTTCCGGGCGCAATAATGGGAGTAATCAGCGGGATAATAGTATTCCTGCTCGTAAAGGAATTATACGGAAAAAAAGCAGGACTAATAAGTTATGCAATGTTCAGCTTCAGCCCAATACTTATTGACTACAGCAGGATTGCATTGCTGGAAATTTACCAGATAACATACATGCTGATTGCACTATATTTCCTGTACTTAAGCGTTGCAAGAAAAGAAAAAAATAACACTTACTTAATACTCGCAGGAATATTCACAGGCTTGACTGCAGCAGCAAAACTAAACGGCTTAATGCTCATACCCTTATTCGCCTTGTTCACAATTGTATCGCAATTCAAAATCAAAAAGAAAAATAATGAACTGCAAATTAACTTAATTGGCTTCCTGAAAAATGCAGGAATAATAATACTGACGAGCACAATAATCCTTCTTATTGTTTTCAATTTCAACATAAACACCCCCCTCACAGTCTACAATTATTACAGCCAGACGAGCGGAGCTACAGGGTTGCAGTTCGTATTATTCCAATTAATTTATGACTCCTTATTCTTCTTCAACCCGTTAACGTGGATATTATTAATTGCAGCATTATACTTATTGATAAAAGATTTGGGAAAGATTGAAAAGAATGACTTATTCTGCCTATTCCTCATCTTATTAATAATTATCAGCGGATTCTTTGACACGCACAGCACCATTAAGAGAGGAATACAGTTCATGTGCTTAATATTCATAATAATCAGCAAATTATTCTCCCAGAAAAAATTCATAATCAGCAGAAAATACTGGGCAATAATACCAATACTGATAATAATCATGAACTTAGGATTAGTATTATACTACTTCCCGAATACAGGACTGGCAAAAAGCGTAATATGCACTAATCAGGAATGCCTTGACGCGCATAATACGCGCAATTATGACGCGAGAATAGTCGGGGAATACTTCAACAATTTAGACAATGCAGTCATTTATGATACTGTGAGCACAACAGGATTAACAGCATTCTACCTCAACAAGGAAGGAAATTATTACTTAACTGGGGGGATTGCAAAACTGCAGCTGAACAATACGTGCCCAAATTACCAAATACTGAAAAATGTGGGATTCAATTACGTAATAGATAACGGAGGATGCTTTGCAGAAATCAGCAAGAATCTGGAAAACTGCACGTACGAAAATATTTACATAAAAAATTATGAAATGGTTAAAATTTACAACATAACCAACTGCTAATATGATGAAAAAAATAAATTTTACAGCAAGAAATTATTACCCAGACTCCCCTGGAGGATGCGAAAAAGTATTCTACGAATTATACAAGCGCGCAAAAAAAGATTACAATATTAAAATAATCAGCAGTTACGAAAACAAGAAAAAATTCCCGAAAGGAAGCGATACTTTCAGAAAAATAAGAACAAAAAACAGCATAATCAGGTACGCGTATTACGCGTGGAATATGAGCCTGAAATCAGTGAAGAACAATCCGGACTTGATTCACGCCAACAACATAGAATGCATCAGGATAAGCAAAAAAATACCATTCATATTAACAATCCACCACGTGGGGCACTTCCTGAACCCTGAAATCAGGAAGCAGGACTTTTTCACAAAAATTATGGGAAAAATAATTGTTATGCAGGCAAATAATGCAGACAAGGTAGTAACAGTCAGCAACTCCGTGAAAAAAGACTTGATTCTTATGGGCATAAAAAAAGACAAAATAATAGTAATACCAAACGGCATTGATTTAGAAATATTCAAACCCCTAAAGAAGAAAAATAAGAACAAAAAATTTGTAATCACGCACGCGTCAAGAATAAGCCCTGAAAAAGCGCAGCACTTCACCATTAATGCAGTAAAAAAACTGCCCGAAAGGATAAGAAAAAATATTGAACTGCGCATAATAGGCTACGTGAGCGACGAAGAATATTACAATAAACTTGAAAAAAATAAAAGCGTAAAATATTATACAAATCTTTCGGAAAAAAATTATGCAGAAAAATTAAGGGAAAGTGACTTAATAGTGTTCCCGACAATGATGAGTGAAGGATTCGGATTAACAGTGCTGGAAGCGCTCGCATCAGGAGCGCCAATCATAGCCAGCAGCCAGGCAAGCATTAAAGAAGCAGGCGGAGAAATCTGCCAGTACTTCAAGCAGGGCAATGAAGAAGAATTCATCAAAAAAATAATAAAATTGTACGCAAACAGAAAATTAAGAATAAAATTGTCAAATGAGGGAGTGGAATGGGTTAAAAAATATTCATGGAAAAAAGTGTATGATGATTACACAAAAATTTATGAGGAATTAATGCAATGAAAATCAGCATAATAATACCAACGCACGGCAGGCCGGGAGTGTTCAGCCAGTGCCTGAAATCAATAAATTTACTGAAAAAAGAATTGGACAAATTCAAACCATACGAAATCATAATAATCAACAACAATAATGAAAAATTAAGGAACGAAACCAGCAAAGCGTGCAGAGAATACGATTTGCCAATAAAAGAAATAGTCATGAAGAAAGCAGCCGGAAGCGTGAGAGCGCGCAACGCAGGCATTAAAAAAGCAAAAGGCGACGTGTTAATCTTCTTTGATGATGACACAATAATACTTAAAAATTATTTTACTAATTTAATGAAGCACTATAAGGACAAAAAAGTGGGCGCAGTTGGAGGAAGCGAAATAAAGCAAAAGAATACTCTGCTGCATAAATTATTCTTCAAATTCCACAAACCCGGAAGCATTACGTGGAGCGGAGAAATAATAAGCAATTTCTCGCCAGATTACAACAAGCCAATAATTGTGAAGCACTTACACGGCTCAAATTTCAGCATCTGCAAACGAGTAATTGATGAAATCGGATTAATGGACGAATTAATGATAGGCCATTACAGGGATGAGACAGAATTTATTTACAGAGTTTACAGGAAAGGATACACAATTATTTTCGAGCCAGAAGCAGAAGTAATACACACAGAATCAAATATTGGAGGAAGCATAAGTCCCTCAAAGAAGAAAGAATGGGCTTACTGGTACCACAGGAATACGAGTTATTTCTTCTTCAAACAATTATACACAGGCAATCCATTGCAGTTAATCGCATACATTGCAAGGGAATTAATAACATCAATAATCAGGGCAATCATTTACAAAAACTCATACTACTTGTTTGAAATGAAAGCAGTCAAAGAAGGACATGATTTGGCTCTTAAACGAATTTCTTATTAAAAGTTACGTTCTTGTCAAAAAAGTAGCCGAAAAATAATACAAGAAAAGTAGTAGCAGCCCTGCTGATTAAACCATTAAATAATAATATTTCAACCAAAAAATACATCAATACCAGCGTGAAAACGTAGGACAAACAAACCATTAACGCGTAAAAACCCAATTGCCTGAACTTCCTTGACTTATCCCTGAAAGTGAATCTCTTGTTCAAGCCGAATTTGACAAGAGCGCCGCTAATGAAAGCAAAAGAAACCGCGTACTGGTAATACAAGCCGGATAAACTGAACAAAACGAAAAAAACAATCCAGTCAGTCAAGGTGGCAATTACTCCAACTCCAACATAAGAAAAAAACTGCTTCTTAACCATGAAAAATAATAATCAGTCAATGCTTTAAATTTTTAATCTGAGCATGACTAAATCATAAAGCATGCCAATTGGCGTGAAAATGTTAATCTTGCTCTCCCCTTTGCGCCTCACTGTCTGCACAATAGTATAAGTTGCAATCCTGAAACCTGACTTTCTGACTTTGTAAATAAGCTCAACATCAAAAACCCAGCCCTTATTCTTCAAAATAATATTCTTAACGCACTCCGTTCTGAACACTTTCAAGCCTGACTGCGTATCAAACGCTATTCCGAACAATAAGAACACGAAAAAATTAAACAATAACCCTCCAATCCGCCTGTACCACTTCGTCTTCCTCACCCTCACACTCTGGACAAAATCATAAAATTTCAGCTTCTTAACCATTGGCAGAATATACTTCGGATGATACTCCATGTCAGCATCAATAATAACACTAATACTCGCCTTTAATTCCTTCAAACCCCTCATCACAGCATTCCCCTTTCCCTTCTCACCCCTTCTCTTAATTATTAAAGAATTAATATGCAGTGCTTTGCACTCCTTCCTTGCAATAACAGCAGTGTTATCACTTGAATCATCCACGAGAATCAGCCTGAAATTATTATTCCTTAATTCTTTTTTCAAAGTTTTAAGAAACAAAGCAATACTACCCTCCTCATTCAGGCACGGAACAACCACGTCAATCATAAAAATATTAATAAAAAGGTATGTGATTTAAAGATTATGATTTCAATAATAATCACTGCCTGCAGGGAAGAAAAAACAATAATCAAATGCATCACGTCAATAACTTCCCAGCGCATAAAAGAAGACTATGAATTATTAGTAATCGCGCCTGACGAAGCCACGCTAAAAGCAGCCAAAAAAGCCTGTAAGAAAGTTAAAACAATAAAAGACAAAGGATTAGGCAAATGGGACGCCTTAAATCAGGGTTTCAGGAAAGCCAAAGGCAGAATACTCATATTATTGGACGGGGACACATATTTGCAAAACAGCAGTATAAACTCCTTAATCAACGCCTTTAATGAAGAAGATACCGGAATTGTGAGCGGCAGAGTCATAAGCCAGAATGCAAAGAATAACATGCTCGGATACTGGTCGCACCTGCTCGTAAACGCGGCGCACAAAGAACGCGAAAGAAGGGACCGGAAGAAGGAATTCATCATATGCACAGGATACCTGCTAGGAATAAGAGCCAATATTATCAAGAAACTGCCTGAAAACCTGTTAAGCGAGGATGCTTACATGAGCCATTACGTATGGAGCAAAGGGTATGACACGCGGTACGCTGCTGAAGCAAAAGTAATCGTGAAATACCCCTCAAATTTCAAGGACTGGATAAAGCAGAAAAGAAGAAGCACTGGGGGATACCACCAGTTAAAAAAATATTTCAAAAAAAACCCAAGAATGAGAAGCTTCACAATAGAAGCAGTAAAAGGGCCTTTTTACGCATTAAGTTATGCAAAGAATTTGAAAGAATTAATATGGAGCTTAATATTATTCCCCGCAAGACTATACTTGTGGATATTAACATTTTATGACAAAGTTTCGCGCAAGAGTTTCAGGCAGGTATGGCAGAGAGTGGAAAGCACAAAATAAATTCACTTCTTATTCTTAATGTTTAAAAAGTTCACAATAATAAAAACAATAACCATTAACAGGACGAAATTAATCAACGCGGAAAGAAAAGAGCCTATTCTTAATTCAACAACCCCAATTGAAAGAACTATATTCTCCCATTGCCCGTAAGAATTCAAAGGAAGAATTACAGGCATAACAATATCATTAACGAATGATTTAATCAAATCATTAACAGCAATGCCGCTGATAAAAGCAATACCCAGACTGACAATTTTATATTCTTTCAGGAAATCCATAAAACTTTTAAAAAAATTAAACACCATAACAACCTCATATTAATACAAACAAAACCCATGGAATAATGCTCATGATTAACTGCAAACCAGTCAATCTCATAACAATGCCCTTCTCAGTAGCACCCTTCCTGCCCATCACGAAATGAGTCAATGAATACACCTTATCATACTTATTCCTAACCACACCATTAGCGCCTAATTTGCCCAGACTCACCGCGAAATAACCCAAATCCTTCAAAGAGCGGAGTTTCAAAATCCATTCAATAATGAACAAAGTCATAGTCACTAACGCGAATTTCTCCATATTGGCAAGAATAGTGCACACTGCAACAATGCCTCCCAACGCGTAAGTCAGACTATCCCCGGGCAAAATTTTCGCAGGCACAAAATTATAATACAAAAACGCCAGCAAAGCAACAGTGGTTGACAATAAAATAATCGCGGGAATACTCTGCCCCAAATACAACGCGTATAAACCAAGACTGAAAGTGTAAATAATTCCCATTCCTGATTCAGCACCATTAAAACCCCCCAACAAGTTAACCATGTTAGCGCATCCCACAATAGCAACAGGAACCACTAATAAAGGATACAATAAGCCAAGATTAACAATGCCAATCAAAGGAATGCTCATAGTAGTAGTTCCTGCATTAATAACCATTAAAGGAATAACCGCGGGCAGAGTAAACAGCGGCTTCTGCCACTGCTTCAAACCCTTCTTGTAAGAGAAACCCTCATAAGTGCGGGGTTTGCTGTTCAAATCATCAAAAAAACCAGCCATGGTAATAATAAGAATTGAAGTAATCGCGCTGAACAATTCAATCATGTTAGCAGAATCATGATAAACAAAAGTTTCCAGAGCAATGTAAACAAACAAACCCATCAAGACGCCGCTCATAACTGAAATGCCGCCGCTGCTCGCAATTAATGACTTATTCTTCTTATGAACATCAGACGTTACAACACCAATGCTTCTGAAGAAATTGATAAAGCCAGGAGTGATAAAATAAGTAACCATGAAACTGACAGTCAAGGTTATCAAAGAAACAATCATTACCAAAATACGCCCCCAGGCACTTCCCAGTAACTCTTCAAAGGCTCATCAAGAATGAAAGGACTAAGTTCAGTATAATTAATCGCGTAAATCTTAATATCAGTCAAACTCTGGCTAAGCATACCCTGAATAGTCAAAGGCCGGCTATTATCATATGCCAAACTAAAACCCGGAACCTTAACATCCAATAAGTACAAGTAAGTGAACAAATTATCACTCGCATTCTTCGTGATTAAAAGAATGCCGTCATCAAATAATAACGGGCATGCAGGAATGCCGTCATCACGAGTCCAATAACACTGCTCACCCTTAACGCAGTAGCAGTTGAAAGGAATAATCTCACCCTGATTAGGATAATACTGGTTAACAATAACCCCGTAAGGCTGCATTAACGGACTCGTGCCGTTATAAGGATAAATAATGTTGTAAATGTAAGTGGAGCCGCTCTGGAAAATAAAATTATTATAAACAAAAGATTCCTGCAGAGGGAAAGCGCCGTAATACGAATTAAACACTAAAAGAGTCGGGTACTCTGTCGCGTTAACCAAATTAACACTATTATCCACTTCCTGATAATAATAACCAGGCACATAATACGTTGGGCGCTTGCCAATCCTGCCCATCTGCACGTACTTCAAAACGTCATCATCAATAATCAAGAAATAATCAGGCTTTCCGAAAGTTCCTGCAAGAACAGTGGCGGGCTCAGTCATGTTAAAAAAACCATTATCATAAATTTGGGAAGCAAACAAGTACCTTCCAATCATGTGGTCCAGGTTAACATCAAAATTTCCGCCGTCAAGATTCGTAGTCCTGTTGCCCATAGTCTGAACCCAGTAGCCATAATCCCACCAGTGAGTGAACACGCTGTCAACAGCAGTATTACCCTGAACCCAAATCATGGCTTCATCCCACTCACCAGTAAAGCTTGAATACAAGTTGCTGTTAGCAGCAATTGCAATATTCAAATTGTAAATAAACAATACACCAAAAATTGAATAAGTAATCACGGCAGCAAAAACTCCTGACTCAACAAAACCCTTAATCCACTTATTGAATTTCTTAAAAAAATAACCTGACAAAATCATTGCAGGAGGGCACACTGCAAAAATGATGCGCACGCCACCCCTCGCGCCCACAGCAGAAACGAAAAACCAGAAAAACATGAACAAATAATCAACCCTTATGCTCTTGAAGTTCTCAAACTTTTCCTGGTTCTTAACCACGAAATAAGCAAGGTAAACTGCGAATGCGAACAAAATAATGTAATGCAACGGCACGCCGAGGACTGACTGGCCGAAAAAAGCAGTAATGCCCGCGTATTCAGAAGCAGTGCTGAACCTCGAAAAAATAAACAAGATAAGAGTTAAAATATACGTTGAAGTAATGATTAATTTCTGCTTCGGGAATTTTTTGAACATTTCAAAAAAGAGTATGAAAGAGCCGAGAATCATCGTGAAAAAAGTGAAATTCATAGGACTCCACCAGTCAACATGCCCGCTCGGGTCATAAAAGTAAGGCGCCTGATTCTCATTAACGCTCATAGCGAACGCGTCAGAACCGAAAGGATTGCTCATACGCTCAAAAGCAAAATTCAAAAGATAAGAATAAAAACCAAAACCCGGATAAACCAAGCTGACAAGCACCAATAACCCTATTCCCACAATCATTGAATAAAAATGCTCAGACAACTTCTTAGGCTTGTATTTTTTAATATATTTTTTAATCCTCGGATACAATTCAAACCTGTAAAGGTTCAGAACCAAAGCAACAGGGAAATAAATGAACATGTAACTCTTGAAAATGTCAACAAAATTGCCGTACCTCCCAACTAAAAAAGTAACACTAATAATTGACAAAACTATTACAGCAAAAACAATTGAATCATTCCTCTTGCTGATTCCCAAAAATATTGAAACAAGGAATAATGCGCCGAGCGCGATGAAAGTGAAATTAACGCCGCCCCATGAAAGTACTGAACCAATCACGCACAATCCTGCAGGAATAGAATAGAATAATTTCTTATGCCAGTCATCATTCTTTAACGCCTTAATAATGAAATAAATAAGTGCGAACAAGAACATGACAGCAACTGACTCCTTCTCAGTGAAGCCCGCGCTCGTCCTGTAAAGGAAGCCATTAACAACAGCCAATAATAATGATGAAGAGAATGCAACAGTGTTGCCGAAAATATCCCTAACGAACAGGAAAAAGAAAATCATCCCAATACAAGTCACTATTACAGGATAAATAATAGCAGCATTGACAATGTCAACATCAGCGAAAAAGTTCAGGAAATAATAAACTGCAGCAGTCGCGTAAGAAGGCATTAACAATTCCCTTGAAGTGTCAAAACCTGAAGGGTAATACCTCATAGTATCATTCAACGGCACACCACCCCATTCAACAATATCCCTTGCATAGCGCAGGAAAACATGAGGGTCCAATGCCAACAGGAATTCACCGTTAAGATTAGGCAAATCCCTTGTCCTGACATAAGCAGTCAGGCTGATAATGAGAACCAAGCCTAAAATAATCAGCAACGTCTTATTCTTTTTCAATTTTGAGAAAAGTTCATCAAAATCAACTTCAAAACTCTCCTCATTTTCTTCCTTAACCATGATTAAATATTCACTTCAATAAAAGCAGCGATTAATAAAAATATAATCCCACCAATTATTAAATATGAAGTATTCTGAAAGAGTTTAAAAAAATTCCTGCTCTTATAATGCCTCCTCACAACTGCCGCGCTGATAATGCCTCCAGCCAGACTTGCCAGGAAATAAGCCATTAATTCAAAAATGCCGTGAAACATGTACTGTCCCAAACCATAAGGCAGTGAAGAAAAATAAACAATAATTCCTGAAAAGTAATCACCAGCAACCACTTTAACCAACTGCTCCCTTATAAACAAACCAACAGCAGCTCCAAGAACGCTCGCATTCCACGCAAGGATTAAAACTGCGCCAGCGCCGTAAATGAAAGAAAACAATAAGCAGAAAAATAACACCCTTAAATTGTTCATGAAAATTAACTCAAACAAGCCGTTAAAGACAACGTTGCCGGTAACTAATGACTGCATTGACAAAATATTACCAACCTGCTCCGAGAAAACACTCTGCAAAGCCCAGTCAGGAAGGAAAGAAAACCACAAAGAGAAAGAAACAGTGTATCCAAGAAATAAGAAGAAGAAAACGCTGATTAAATCCAATTGCTCATGAAAAACCTGCTCCTTTTTGTCAATTAAACGAAGATTAAGATTCTCCTCATCCTTTAATAAATTCACAAACAAAGGAGTAGTCGCAATCGCTGTCAAAAAAATTGAAAAAATGCTGGCCTGAGAAGGGAACACTATCAAGGACAATAATATGGCAATGCTCGAATAAATCAAACCCATAAAGAATAAAGACCAGCTATTCCTCTTCGCCTCAACAGGGGTTAAAAAACTTTCAAGCACCAAACCATAATCATCTCAAATAAATTTTCCTGCTCTTGCCGCGGAAACCGCTCCCAGTATCCTCTGTTCTTACAAATTCCAATGTTTCAAGACGATTTAAGTATTTCCTAAAAGTCCTCATACTAACACCTTTATGATTCTCCAAAAACTTGTCATACAATTCGCCGGTAATAGCACCATTCAAGGTTTTCAGTAATTCAAGAATAACCTGCTCGTGCTCCTCTAACTTCTCAGCCTTCTCCTTAAACAATACGTTCTTAATGCTGCTCACTGCTTCGTCCACGTGCTTCCCAAACACTTTACGGCTTGAATCATTCTCAGCAATCCTCCCGGATTTCAACAATAAAGAAATGCCCAGCCTCAAATCATTATGCTTAAAAGAGTAATCCACTACTTTGCTGAACGCTTCATCAGTGAAAACTTCCGGATAAAACGCGTGATTAACCCTCTGCATTAAAATTTTGCTGACATCATCCCTTGAATAAGGCTTAAAATCCAGATTCTCCACATTCAGCCTTGACAACAATCGCGAGTCAACCTTTTTAAGAAAATCAGAATAATTACTGATAAACAACAAACCAATCTTCCTGCCAAAACCCTCAATTAAAGGATAAATAAAATCCAGACTCCTTGCCTTGTCAATCTCGTCAAAAGCAATAACAATACCCTTCTTATTGTCAATCTTCTTCGTAATGCCCCTGATAATCTCGTCAGTGCTCACACCCTTCCTCGGATAAGGCACGCCGAAAAACTTGCTTAACTCCACAAAAACGCTGTGATAAGTCGAGCACTTCCAATTATTAATATAGCAGGGAATAATCTCCTCGCTCGTATTCTTCAATTCATTAAAAACGAAGCGCACGCTCAAAGTCTTGCCAATGCCAGGCTTGCCAGTGATGAAAATATTAGCCGGACGCTTCTCAGCAAATAAAGGCTTAATTCCTGAAACAATATTCTTAATCTCATCCTCGCGGTTAGTCACCGCAGGAGGCACGTAATCAAAATCTAACACGCTCTCATCAGTAAAAAGTGTCTGCTCGCTACCAAGCATATCATCAAATAAAGACATACTATTATAGGAACTTTTAACTATTTAAAAAAATTCCTGTAATTAATCACTAATATCAAAACTTTAAAAATAATCAGGCAATCAATAATATAATACAATGGCAGAAAGAAAAAAGGACAAAACAGCAAAAGATTACTACAAAAAAAATCCTAACACCGTAATACGCGCAGTGAAAGCAGGAGAATTATCACTAGTGGAGCTGGAAAAATTATTAAAAAATGAAGCGCAAAGGAAACGCAAAAGGAAAACAGTAATGAAAGCAATAAATGACAAAATCACAGATTATGAATCAAGGATTAAAAAAATCAGGGCAGAACCAATAATAAAAGTAAAACACGAAAAACCAGAAAATACTGACAATAAAATTCTTGGAGGAGTAAGCCAGGCAGTCAGCGACGCAACAGGCATAAACGTAGAAGTGATAAGAATATTATTCCTCGTGTCATTCGTGTTCTTAATAGGAATACCAGTATACGCATTATTGTCATTATTCATAAAAGAGAATTAGAAACCGTGCTCGCCCTTCAAAGGCACAAACCTGAACTCGCCCAAATCACTCTTAACAACGCCCTTCCTTGTCTTTTTCAATTTAATCATGGTTTGGATAAAATCGCCGACAGGAATAACCATTACTCCGCCAATCCTTAACTGGTAAACCAAAGGCTCGGGAATTTTAGGAGCAGCAGCAGTGACAATAATTTTGTCAAAAGGCGCGCCCTCAGGACAGCCTTTGCTCCCGTCACCAAGCAAAACAGTGACATTAGAATAATTTTTCAGGTTCTTCCGCGCAAACAAAAATAACCCCTTCAGAAATTCAACTGAGAAAACTCTTCCCTCTTTGCCAACGCACTCGCTCAATATTGCTGCCTGGTAACCGCTCCCAGCGCCCACTTCCAATACCTTCTCACCCTTTCTGGGGCTTAATGCCTGGGTCATTATTGCAACAGTGGTGGGCTGGCTAATAGTCTGCCCCTCCCCAATGTGCAGTGGAGCATCATCATACGCGTAATCATGCAAATATTCAGGGATGAAATTTTTTCTGTCAACTTTCCTGAAAGCATTAAGAATATTCTTAGTAGTAATAATTTTGTCTTTTTTCCAGTAATTAATCAAAGCCATCTTCCTGCTCATTATTAATTCTTATGAATCCAAATTTTTTTAAACCTTTTATTATTACTAATCTAATTGATGAGCAATGAAGTTATAGTAATAGGACATAAGAATCCTGATTTGGACAGCGTGGCAAGCGCCATTGCTTTTGCAGACTTCAAAAACAAGACAGGAGAGAAAGGATGGATTCCGAAAGCAGCAGGAAAACTGGACAATGAAACCAGATTCGTATTCGACAAATTCAAGATTAAAGCTCCTGAAATAATAGAAAATTTGAAAGGGAAAAAAGTTGCACTAATGGACCACTGCACAATGTGCCAAATAGTTAACGGGATAGAAGACGCTGAAATAGTGGAAGTGGTAGACCACCACAATATCGGGGATATTGAAACCAGCAAGCCCATAAGGTTCCATAATGAACCAGTTGGCTCAACGTGCACAATCATAGCATCATATTATTTTAACCACAAGATTGCAGTACCTGAAAAAATAGCACAATTATTGCTTGCGGGGATTATCAGCGATACTGACCTGTTCAAATCACCCACAACTACTCAGCTGGACTTGGACATTAAAAAGAAACTTGAAAAAATAACAGGAATTAATTCCAAAATGCTTGGCGCTGAAATGTTCAAAGTGAAAAGCAATTTCTCCTCAAAAACCACAACTCAGATTATTACTGAGGATTTCAAGGAATACGATTTGCCTCTTGGCGTGAAACTTGCATGCTCTCAGGCGAAAACAATGAACAACAAGGAATTCCTCTCAGAGAGGGGTGATGAAATATTAAAGGTTATGAAAGAATTATCCGCGAAGAACAATTACGACTTATTCGTTGTCATAATTACTGACTTATTTAAGGAGGGGAGCGACGTCTTTGCCATTGGCAGGACTGACATTTTTGAAAAAGCAATGGATGCAAAACTGAAAAATAATCACGTTTACATTCCAGGGCTTATGAGCAGGAAATCGCAGGTCATCCCGAAACTAATAGGATTAAAGGAATAAAAAAAAGAGAAAAAATAAAAAAATAAAATTTTCTATCAGCAGCTTCCAGTTGCCTGCGCAACCTGTATACTGTCAATATTTTCACAACCGCTCAAAGCATTATGCAATGAGCACAATAATCCCAAAGGACCATTAGTCAAAGACAAAGCACTGCTTGTTCCGATTATTACGTTGTCAAAAACGTAAGTCGGGCTTGACGAAACACTTAATTCATCAGCAACTAATATGTCTTCAGCGTACAAGTTCCATCCGATTTCTGAATTAATGCATTCATTCATTAATGTCTCATTATATCCCATGTTCTGAATTGTCTTGGATATGTTCATGTCATTATTGATATGGGCTGTTATGAAATCTGTCCAGTTATTGTAATATTTCATTGCGCATAATTGTGCAATATCATTCTCAACCTCTTCAGGGCCGTGCAGGCTGCAGTAATACTTAGTATCATTCTTCTGCTCGCACATTCCATAAGACTGGTAGTAATTCTTGTAATCGTCAGACAAAGCATTCCACTGCGCAGCAGTGTAAACGTTCCCAATGTAATGAATGTTCAAATCAAAACCTGAAATAGTATCCATTGCATTTATCATTGTCTGCTGAGCTGGCTTCCCATAAGGGCACTCGCTCATCACGAACAAGTCAATAGTTGGAGTATTGGTTTCATCCCTTACCAAACTCTTTGTTCCCTGAATATTCAATAGGTAATAATCACTTATTGGAATAATCCAGTAATTATCTGAATACAGTGTGAAATTACCAGCATCCTGAACATCAGAGGCGAAGAATGCAGCAGGCAGACTCGTAATGCTTAATTCATTAACGAATTCCTGGCCTTCGGGGGTGTTAACGTCAACGTAATGAGTTTCAACGTTAGCAAAATCCAGCTCCACTCTTGGTTCTATCCAACTACTATCACAAACCGGACACGAAGAATCTGTTAAAACGTAAAGAGTAATTGCACCTTCCGAAGAAACAGGGGTTACAATGTTTAATGAGTTAACAATTAATCCAACAGCTATTATTCCTGCAAGGAAAATAACCGGCACTTTCCAGTTAAACCCCTCACCATTCTTAACCTTCCTCTTTGAATTCTTAACACTCTTACTTTTAACTTTCTTAGTTCGAGCCATAGCATATATATTACTGAATTAGATTTAAAAAGTTTTATGTTAATTAAATACTTCATAAATATGATGGATTTCATAACTGCAGGCAAAATAACTAAGGAAGCAGTGATTCTTGCAAGGAAAAACATACGCGAAGGAGTAAACATTTACGATTACGTGAAAAAAATAGAAGACTTCATCAAGAGCAAAGGTGCAGGACTCGCTTTTCCAGTGAACATCAGCATTAACGAATACGCAGCGCATGACACAGCAGATTATAAGAGCAATAAAATTTTTCAGGCAGGACAGGTTGTAAAAGTTGACATTGGCGCGGAAGTTAACGGTTACGTGGGTGACAGCGCATTCACCAGTGAAATAAAAACTAAAGAATACTCTGACTTAATACTCAGCAGCGAGAAAGCACTAAGCGAAGCATTGAAAATAATAAAGCCTGGGATTAAACTGCGCGAAATCGGCGCAGTAATAAACAGTACCATTGCAATGTTCGGGTACAACCCCATCAAGAACTTGGGAGGGCACGGCGTGGGAAAATACTCACTGCATACCGGGATATTCATACCAAATTATGACAACCATGACAACCACGAACTAAAAGAGGATGACATGGTTGCAATAGAACCATTCGCAACAACAGGCAAAGGGAGTGTGGTGAGCAGCAATTCAGTAAAAATTCACTCATTCACTGAAAAAAAGCCGGTGCGTTCCCCAAGCGCAAGGAAAATTCAGGAATACATTATGAAAAATTTCAACACCCTGCCTTTTGCAGAGCACCAATTGCAGCCATCATTCAAAAATTCCGAGATTAGATTCGGAATAGCAGAATTAATCAGGGCAGGCGCTCTTCACTCATATCCTTTGCTAAGGGAGGCAAGCAACGGAGTAGTGAGCCAGGCAGAGCATACTGTCTTAGTGAAAGACGAGCCGATAATAACAACTAACTAAGTTTTATAAATGAGAATAATTTAAGTTTTAAACTAATGAATATTGCAATTATAGGAACAGGCTATGTGGGATTAACAACAGGAGTGTGCTTAGCCAGCAAAGGGCACCAAGTCACGTGCGTGGACCTGGACCAGGAAAAAATTAACATGATTAATTCAGGCACTCCGCCAATTTTTGAGGAAGGCATGAAGGAATTGCTGGAAGAAGTGATAAGCGCTGGATTGTTAATCGCGACAATTGACTCAGAGAATGCGATAAAGCATGCTGAAATTATTTTCTTATGCGTCGGCACTCCAAGCAAAGATGACGGAAGCATTAACCTTGAATATTTGAAAAAAGCAGCAAATACTATTGCAGAAAAAGCAGGCAACCATAAAATTGTAGTAATCAAAAGCACAGTAGTGCCGGGCACTACAATGAATGCAGTGAAGCCAATACTTGACGCATCAGGCATTAACCACGGATTGTGCATGAATCCTGAATTCCTAAAAGAAGGCGCAGCAATCAAGGACTTCTTAGAAGGCGACAGAGTAGTATTGGGAGTAACTGACAAAGAAACTGAAACAATAATGCGCGAATTATACAAGGACTTTCCCCAGCAATTGTTCATCACTAATCCGACAACTGCTGAAATGATAAAATACGCGAATAACAGTTTATTAGCCACTAAGATTAGTTTCGCGAATGAGTTGGGGAATTTGTGCAAAAAATTAGGTATTGACTCCTATGAAGTAATGGATGGAGTAGGATTGGACAAGAGGTTAAGCAGGCAATTCCTTAACTGCGGCGCGGGATTCGGAGGCTCATGCTTCCCGAAAGACGTGAAAGCCATTATAAGCAAAGGGTTAGAGGAAGGCGAAGGAATGAAATTGTTAAAAACAGTCATTGAAGTGAATAATGAGCAGCCGGTTAAAATGATAAAATTATTAGAAAAGCACGCAAATCCTGTTAACAAAAAAATAGGAATACTAGGGCTCGCATTCAAGCAAGGAACTGATGATGTGAGGGAAGCTCCGAGCATTGCAATAATTAATGAATTGTTAAAAATGAATTCTGACATCACAGTTTACGACCCTGAGGCAATGAGTAATGCCAAGAAAATATTCAGTGATAAAATAAAATATGCTGAGAGTGCGCGGGAATGCGCCAATAAAAGCGATGCAATATTAATACTTACTGGCTGGGACGAGTTCAGGAAGCCGGAATTATACAGTAATAAAATTGTGATTGACGGCAGAAGAATCAAAGAAGCAGAACAAAACGCGAAAATATACGAAGGCATCTGCTGGTAATTTCACAATACTTAAATAATCCTTGAATTAATAATAATCCCTGAATGACTCACACTTTAATGATAAGCGAGAAGCCTGATGCTGCGCACAAAATAGCAATGGCACTGGCAGACAAGAACACTATCCATGAAATTAAAATTAACAAGACAAGATACTACACCTTCAAAAGGGGAGGGAAAAATTATGCAGTAGTGCCGGCAGTGGGGCACTTGTTCACATTAAAAAATTTGAACGGAAAAAAATGGACATACCCGGTTTTTGAAAGCGAGTGGGTGCCGTCATTCGAAGCTGACAAGAAAGCATTATTCACGAAACAATACTACAAAAATTTTGAAAAAATGGGAAAGGATGCTGATGAGTTCATAGTGTGCACTGACTGGGACACTGAAGGAAGCGTAATCGCGTACAACATTTTAAGATTCATACTTAAAAGAAAAACTGCTCAGAGGATGTTCTTCACCACTCTAACAAGCGAGGAATTAAACGAGAGTTTTGAAAACGCTAAAAAAACAATAGACAAAGGCATGATAAACGCTGGGCTTGCAAGGCACAGGCTTGACTGGATGTACGGAGTAAACTTGACACGCGCACTAACACTATCATTGAAGAAAGCAAGAGGAGGATTCCACCTGTTAAGCACTGGCAGGGTTCAGGGGCCAACCCTGAAAATATTAACAGACAGGGAAGAGGAAATAATGAAATTCAAGCCTGAAGATTACTGGGAAATCCGAATCAAATGGAACAAAGACTATGACGCTATTTACGAAGAGAAAAGAATCTTCCAAAAAGAAATAATGGAAAGAATAGCAAAAGAGTGCTCAAAAGCAAAAGAAGGAGTCATAAAAAAAGTAACCATAAAGGAAGTAAAAGTTCCCCCGCCATTCCCCTTCAATCTTACGGATTTGCAGAGCGAAGCATACAACCAGTTCAAATACAACCCCTACAAGACCCAGGAAATTGCGCAAAAATTGTACACCCACGCATTAATCAGTTACCCGAGAACAAGCAGCCAGAAACTGCCGCCAAGAATTAATTACGCAAAAATATTAAGCAAATTAAAAAACCAGAAATTTTACTCCAAAAACTGCGAGGAATTGCTGAAAGAAAAAAACTTAAAAGCTAATCAGGGGAAAAAAGACGACTCAGCGCACACCGCTATTTACCCAACAGGGGAAACGCCCAAAAGTTTAAGCGTGCAGGAAAAAAACCTTTACGACTTAATAGCCAGAAGATTCCTGAGCGTTTTCGGAAAAACAGGGCTTAAAGAAAGCAAAAAAATAATCATAAACGTTAACAATAATAATTTTGTAAGCCACGGCTCAACAATACTTGACAAAGGCTGGATGAAACACTACGGAAAATACGCGAACAACAAGGAAACATTACTGCCTGAATTGAAGGAAGGTGAAAAAGTCAGCGTTGACAAATTCGAAACCCTGAAAAAAGAAACCCAGCCGCCCAACAGGTACACCCACGCTGGAATCGTGAGCGAAATGGAAAAAAGAGGATTAGGAACCAAAGGAACAAGGGCAAATATTGTAAAAACCCTTAACGACAGGGAATACATCCGCGAGGAAAGCATACACGTAACAAAGTTAGGATTGGGAGTCACGAAGGCATTAAAGGAATACTGCCCGAGAATAATCAGCGAGGATTTAACCAAGCGCTTTGAAAAATTAATGGAATTAATCAGCAAAGACAAGGAAACCAAGGAAGAAGTAATCGCGCACGCGCAGGACGTCTTAACAGAGATAAGCAATGAATTCAAAGATAATGAGGAAAAAATAGGGAAAGAATTAAACAAATCATTGGAGGCAATGTGGGAAGAAGAAAGCAATGTAGGAGAAAAAGCAGGGAAGTGCCCAAAATGCGGGGGCGACCTGGTAATAATGTATAGCAAAAAGAATAACCAGGAATTCATCGGCTGCGCGAATTACCCAAAGTGCGAAACAAGCTACAGCCTGCCGCTAACAAATTATGAATTAACCAAGAAAAC
>PEWF01000088.1:31843-35615 GCA_002779595.1 archaeon CG07_land_8_20_14_0_80_38_8
AAAAAAAATGGTAAAACCACACGTTGACTGCAAAAAGTGCACAAGACAATTCGTATGCGTAAGCGTCTGCCCAGTGAGCGTTTTTGAAAAAACGAAAAAAGGGTGCGTTAAAGTTGCGCATCCTGAGAAATGCATAGGGTGCTTAGCCTGCGAAACTAATTGTCCTGAAAACGCGATAAAAGTAAAATAATCATTTCTTCAAAAGTATTCTGGAAAAGATTAAGACAGTTACAAAAGACATAATAAAAGTGAAAATTCCAGTAGTGATGAGCAAAGAAACGTCAATGAACGGGTGAGTATTAAGGAAGTAATCGCTGAAATCATTCGCCAGAAAAAAAATGATTAAAGGGATAATATGCTTCATTAAAAAATCACCCTCAATGAATAAGAAAGACTCTATTAACAAGCCAAGGTGCATTATTATATTAAAAATTGCAGGCAATAATTGAACCATTAAAATCGGCTGAGTAAGAGTCACAACAACAGTCCAAACCCCGTACTTGAACGCCGACAACCTTGCAAGAACTTCAAAATACTTATTATTAAAACCCATTAAGAATATTGCAAAAAACAAGGCAGACAATGGGCAGTCAACCACTAACAACCAAAGCTGAGGGGCAGTACTCATTAATTGAGGAATGTAAGAATACATTCCAATAATGAAGCCGAACAAGTTAAGGAATATAAGAACGTGCCTGAACAAAGTATTCATACACTTTAATTAATCACTTTTTTCAATAAAAACATTACCTTTATAAATTCCATAATTCTAAAAAATGAGATTATGACCCAAAGAAAAGGAACAGCAAAAATAATTGACAATTACAACCAAAAAATCCGCGATTTGGAAAAAGCACTCCTCAACAACGGAGAAGAAATTATGAATTTGGCATATTTAAAAACAGAATATATAGGAAAACACAATGATTGCATAAAAAGAGGGGACTGCATAAAATACTTAAGAGAATACACAACGAGTTTAATAATAAGATATTTAATGCGCTAAAAATCGCCTATTGATTTCTGAGGATTAACATTAGCATTAATAACCGGCTCGCCGTACACGCCGTCATAACCAGGCTTAACCCTCAATGATTTATCCCTTAAAGACTTAACAATGCTGCCCAAATTAGCAAAAGAATTATTCAAATCATCAACAGAAACTTTGAACATAATGTTAAACTCGTTCCCGTACTTCTTAATCAATGCCTCATAAATAACCCACACTTTCTTGGTGCTCACGCCAGAACTAACTAAATTGCTGACAATTTCAATCAAAGGAATATGATACTCAAAAGGAACAGCCTTAGCAGGCTTGTAACCCTCGGGCTTGTCAGCCAATTCCTCAACCCTGTGCAAAACTCCAATAGTCAATTCCCTGCCGCACACAGGGCACTTATTGCCAATCTTTATTGACTCCGAAGGATTAAGGCACACATTGCAGTTCCTGTGCCCGTCAAAATGATACTTGCCATAACTTGGGTCAACTTCAACAGTGAATTCCAGCTCTTTCCTCTTCAGCGCGTTCAGCAAGTAATCATAAGAAAAATCACTAGCATCACCTCTTAGCACGTTGCACTCCCTGCCAATCCTGCTCACGAAAGGAGAATGGCAGTCGCTGTTGCTCACCAATACTTTATCACTAATGCTTGACAGCCTCCAATTCATAAGAGGATCAGAGGATAACCCTGTTTCCAGAGCAAACAAATCCTTGGCAAACTCGCCGTAGCAATCATTCAAATTGTCAAAGCCGCTCTTGCTGCCGAACACGCTGAACCATGGAGTCCAGATGTGCGCAGGGATCAGAATATTCTTTTTTGAAACACTAAACAAGTGCTCGCACAATTCAACACTACCCATTCCAATAATAGGCCTGCCGTCAGATGAGAAATTGCACTTCTTCCCCCTCTTGTACAAATCAATCTTTAACTCATCATAAAACTGCTCCACAACGTCAAAGTCAGGAAATAATACAACGTGATGAACCCTCCTTAACTTGTCATCCTGCGAGTAAATCGTTGCAATCTCGCTGCTCAGAACGAACAAAGTATTATTATACTTGCTCTTGAAAACGCCGTTGCCCAAAGGCTCAGTTTCATTCCTTAACTCCTCCCTCCACTTCGGGTGGGTAATGTCCCCTGAGCCGATAACGTTCAAACCCTTCATTTCACCGAAACGGGACAAGTGCTTAACGTCCATGTCCTTGCTAGTGGCGCGGGAATACTTTGAATGAATGTGCAAATCAGCAAAAATCATAATTAATAGCAGGGATAAAAGCAGGATTTAAAAAACTTTTATAAACAAAAAATGTGCTAATAATAATCAGTGCCTGTGAGGAAGATTGGCTTGAGATGATTAATGATTCTTAAAGTTGACGCCTGAGGCACTAAAATTTTTTCAAAAAGTAAACTGAATTAACCAAATCTGATTTTTCAGCGCGCACATGCTCTTCCCTGAGAATCTCGGCGCCTAAAAATTTCAGGCACGCACTCATCTGCGAGCAGTAATCACTCGCGCTGTCAGGGATTAAATTATTATGATGGGACAAGTAAACAGTCAGAAAATCCTCTTTCCTGACTAATTTTTCAATTTTTGCGTATTCAATCACGCTGCTGAAACCAGCATGAATGTCCAAATCTGACAAAGCACTGCTTCTGGGAAAATCATCCTTCTCACAGCTAATTTTAAATTCAAGCACCATTGCAAAACACCAATTAGATTATTTCACAAGAGGCTTACACCTTTGTAAAATACGCTGTCATGCCCAAGAAAAACATTGCATTAAAACCGTTCCTGCTCAAGCAATCCATAATTGTAATAATAAAAATTTGTACTTTTAAAGTTTTGCTAAAAGAATTTGTCCAGTCCTGTCTGCGATTTTGACTTATTAAAATCCCTGACGCGCTTCAAAGCATTAACAACCCTGTCCTCGCCGAATTCATGCTCAGAGCATAATAATTTAATCAGTGCTTTGTCATCAGGCTCCTCCCATTTCAGCGAGTAATCATCAGTTACTGGGTGGTTCATGAACAAGTCAAAAATTTCCTTCGGAGAAACGTCAAAACTCCACTCAATGCCTGCAAAAATTTTATTAAAAGTCTTCAACTCCTTCACTCTCTTGTAAGCAGTTTTCGGGCCAATGCCAAAAATACCCTTGGGATTATAATCAGTGCCCACGAGAATTGCCAGCATTATTAACTGCTCCTGCGACAAACCCAAACGCTCCAATTCCTTTTTCAGGACAATCATTTCAGGGCTAATATTCACATAAGCATTCCTGTAAGGAATCTTCCGCTTCCCTGTAATGTTCAGATTCCTGACAAGAACCGGCGACTTGAACAGTAAAGAATCATAATCCTGGCTCACGCACGCAAAAACGTCACCATTCCTGCACATGTGGGACGCCTGCGCTTCACCCTCGCACGGAGCCTGAATCACTGGAACACCTATGAATTTCAGCAACTTTTTTGACTCCTCAATCATTTCAGGAGTCAGGCGCGCCATCTGCATTGACTTACTCCTTGCAGTTTCATAATCCTCAACTTTCAATGCCTGCTCATACTCCTCCCTTGCCTTCTCACGCGCATTCCTCCTCGTGCTCACAGTATTATTCTTAAAAACCGGCGGCTTGCCGTCAAAAACAAAGCAGGGCTTCACACCATCACTCATAATCTTCGTAGTCCTGTAAAATAAACCGCTCAAATGGCTAGTAATCCTGCCCTTGGAATCAGCCAAAGGGGAGCCGTCATACTGCCTAATTGTTGAAACGAAC
>PEWF01000006.1 GCA_002779595.1 archaeon CG07_land_8_20_14_0_80_38_8
ATCTTACGCTGACGAATTTGTTGCCTTCATCTGATTCTGAAATGATTACTGTATCAACTTTTCCTTTTTCCTTGCTGCTTGCAACGCTTGACTCATGCTTTCCCTCCATTCCAACCCTGAATTCCTCCATTCCACTGAGGAATCTTGGGGGGCTGGTTTTTCCGATTAAAACATCATTAGGGTTTACCTGCGCTTCAGGAAAAATAATGCCGTCTGCTTCCAAATTCCTATAATCCTCCTCCATCCTGTAGCCTGTAACTTCCTTGCCAGGAATTTCTATTTTGTCCTTGTTGCCTCCAGCGTATCTTAATGCTTCGCAGCTGTAAGGTTTGAAGAATGTTGAGCGGAATAATCCCATGTCAATACTGCTCTTGTTGAATATTATTGCATCGTCAATATTGTATCCTTCATGAGTCATTACTGCAATGACTACGTTCGCGCCCACAGGGTGGTTGTCATATTTAACGTTCTCGTACATTACTGTGTCAACTACTGGGCGCTGAGGGTAGTGCATTAAGCTCACGTCACTGTCTAGTCTGAGATTATAATTAGTTGTGTACACTCCTAATCCCTGAGTTATCATCTTCGCCGCAAGCATTACTCTTCCTGCACTGTTATGCTCTGGAAATACTGCAAGTGATGCCTGGCTTCCGAACAATGATGTTTTTATAATTTCTATATGAGTGTGTTTTTCTGTTAATTCTGATTCGTCAAAAGCGATTAATGAATCTTCCTCCTCTTCAGCATCCAAGTACTCTATTATGCCAGTATTTACCAAATCACTCCATTTCATTTCGCCTTTCTCGACTTTTTCAACAACTTCTCTGATTAATCTGCTTTTGCCGTTTTCAACAATTATTAACGGCCTCCTTGCCCTTCCTGCTTCTGTGAGTATTGTAATAGTGTCCAATGGTTTATCATACGAGATGTTCAGGTCATTAGTAATTTTTGAATTCCTTCTTAATTCCTTAATTTTCCTGACAAAATCATGAGGTTTTTCAGCGCTTCCAACTATTACTCCGTTAAAGAATACGTCGCTCATTCTCCCAGCCCCTTCATACCGTTATCAATCAATTGCTTTAATAATTCGTCATCCTTGTCATTAGGCACGCTGATTTCGCACAGAATTGCCAAGTTCTTCCTTAATCCTACATTGGTGCCGTCCGGAGTTTCACTAGCGCATAATCTGCCGTAATGCGAAGGGTGCAAATCCCTTGCCTTGAAATTCTTCCTCTGGCTTGTTAATAAAGATGCCACTCTTCTTAAGTGCGCGAGTGTTCCGCAGTAATTATCCCTTTCCAGGTGCTGGCTTACTCCCTGCCTGCCCCCAACCCACTGCCCTGTGGCTAAACTGCTCTTAATCCTGCTGGTTAACAATTTTGCCCTTGTAACGCTTCCAATGCTCGGCAGTTTGCCTCTCTTAACTAAACGCTCAAAATTGTATTTCATGTCGCCTATGAACATTCTGAAACTCACCCTGAACAATGATTCCATCATTTCCCTGCACAACCTTAATCTCTTATTCTTGTAATGGTCCTTGTCGTCAGGCCTTATGCTTGAATGGCTGAACAGCATTAACTTCCTTACCATTTTGGCAAGGTAATGCGCTTTGTAAATCCTGTCGCTCTCCTCATGCCCTATGTGGGGGAATAAGAATTTGTCAAGCACTTCCTCAGCCCTTTCAACCCTTATCTGTGATGAATAAGTGATTCCCATCTTCTTGCCTATCATGTTAAAGTAATCCTTCTTATTCTGCAAGTCGCTGATTTTGTACAAATTAATGTAAATCTCGCCTAAGTACTCGTCAGGCAGTTTTAGCACGTCAACAATGTCCTGGTCTTCGTGGAATCCTAATGCTTTCAATAATGCGAATACTGGTATGTCCTTCACTCTTGTGAAATTCATGCTCATGCCGCCGTCTTTTCCCCTTGACAAACTGTGCAGTATCTTGTACTGCCCGTCATCGCTGAACACTTTCGCAACGTATTCTTTCCTGCTCTGATTCTTCTCAACCAACACTTTATTCGGCGCCAAGTCCTCAACCACTATAATTATCCTTTCAGTGCCGTTAATTATGAAATAACCGCCAGGGTCATTAGGGTCTTCGCCCATTTCTATTAATTCATCATCAGTTTTTCCGTACAAGTGGCAGAACTTGCTTAATACCATTATTGGCATGTTTCCCACATGCACTGTTTTGATTTCCTCTTCAATCCCGTCCTTTTCAACAATTATTTCCATGTAAATTGGCGACTCGTAAGTCAGGTTCCTGATTCTGGCTTCAGCAGGAGTTATCATCCTCTTGGTGCCGTCAGCTTCTTTCACGCTCGGCTTTTCAAGAGTTATGTTGCCTAATTTTATCCTCAAATCATTAACTCCTTTGGGCAGAATGTCAGGCAATACTTCCTTGTTCTCGTCAACTATTTTCTGCAAGCCGTTATCAACAAAAGTGTTAAAACTTTCAAGATTATGATTGGTTAATTCTTTCTCCCGGAAAAAAGCATCCAGTAATATTTTGCTCACTTTCTTATCCATTAACTACCACCCTGTAAAAAATGCTTTCACCTGCAGTGTAGCTCTTCCTTTTTATCCTGAACACGTCATTCTGCTTTGCCTTGAACAATTTGCTGACAGGGTCATTAACGCTTATTTTGGGCAATTGATAATAATTAAGATTTAATCCCTCAAGAACTTTTTTGGCTTCCTCTTCGCTGAGCAATTCAAATTCAGGATTATATTCATGAATTAAAATATGCTTATTATCCTTATCATTATCAACTTTTTCGGTCAATTTTGCCCTACCTGCCCATATATTTTTTTGACGCTTGAGCCCGAGGGGATTTGAACCCCCGACCCCTTGATTAAAAGTCAAGTGCTCTGCCAAACTAAGCTACGGGCCCAATTTTTAAAGTATTAGTTAAAAAGGCAGCAAATCATTTATAAAACTATCGAACACTTAATAAATTTAAAACTTTTAAAAACGAACCCGAACATTACCTTAAAAAGCAATCCACTATTATTTAAATCTTTCTATTTGGGGGGCTTTGCACATAAACTCAGGTTTGCACATTTAATCATTATGAGTAAAAACATTTATATATTAGTAATTACTAATATATATTGTTCAGTTTTCATAACAAAAGTATTACCAAATAAACCCAACAAACGAGGAAACCAACCAACAAAATTTCATATTTGGAGGTGATATTATGAAATGAAAACAGAACATAAGAAGTATGTCATAGAAACCAAGAAAAATAAGATAATAATTTGGAAAGACGGAAAAAAGATTCAGACATACAATCGTGTTCATAAGCCTTTATGGAAACAATTAGAAAACATCAAAAAAAAGTTATGAACCTATAAATAAGTAACAATGGTAATACTATTATACCCCTATAAGGATAGTAGTATTATCTTGTTACTTATAAATTTTGCGAAGAGAGAGATTAAGAGAGACATAGGAAATAGAGGTGGAAGACATGAATAGAGAAGATAAAAAAGACTTAAAGAAGGCATTAAGTTTAGCAATAAAGAACGAGAAAAACATAGAAAAAGTAAAAAAAGAAACAGGACTAAAAGTCCCAGACATAACAATAAAAGGCAAATGGATTGAAGAAGGAATCCTGACAAAACAAAGACTCAAAATATTAGCCTTCATAAACAAGAACAAGAAAATAAGCGTTCTTGAACTTGCAGCAAAATCAGGAATCAGCCAATCAGAAGTAAGTCAGAACTTGGCAGCACTATCAAAACTTAAAATAATTAGAAGTGATAAGGATGGAAGAAAAAGAATTTATTGCCTGAACAAACCAATACCTGCATAAAATCTTTTTTTATTATATATTTTTTATAATTATAAAATTGTCATAAAAAACTTAAACCTTGTCGT
>PEWF01000067.1 GCA_002779595.1 archaeon CG07_land_8_20_14_0_80_38_8
TTCTGCGTTTGCGACATTGACGCTTATGTTAGCAGGCCTGATGATAAAGTCCCAAGCATGAAAACAGCAAAAGAAACTGCAGTACGGAACGTTGCAGACATAATAGCGTTGGGAGTGAAGCCAGAAGACATATACGTTCAGTCACAAAAAGATAAAGAATATTTTCAATTCTGTTTTGAAGTGTCAAAGAAAATCACAAAAAATGCTTTCGAAGCCATATACGGCCATATTGATTTAGGCAAAATGGCTGCAGTATTTCTGCAAATAGGAGACATACTGCACATACAATTACCCTACATGTTCGGAAAAAATCCTTCAATAACAGGCATAGGCTTAGAGCAGGACCCTCATGCAAGAATAACCAGAGACGTGGCAGCAAGAATTGAATACGATTTTGAAAAACCTTCATTTTTTTATTTTCAGCACCAATCAGGCTTAAAGCAAGGCAAAAAAATGAGCAAATCAGAGCCGGATACTGCAATCTTCCTCAATGACACAGAGGAAGAGGTTAAAAGAAAAATGAATAATGCATTTACGGGCGGAAAAATAAGCCTAAAGGAGCAAAGAGAAAAGGGAGGAAACCCAGACATATGCAAAATATACGAACTTTTAAGATTTCATTACCCAGATGATGACTTACTTGAAGAAACATACCAGCAATGCAAAAAAGGAAAAATATTATGCGGAGAATGCAAACAAAAATGCATTAATTTCTTAATCACGTTTTTAAAAGAACATAAAGAAAAATATGAAAAAGCACTTCCAATTGCAAACAAATTAGTATATGGTACCAATAAGTTATGAAAAAAATCTTCCCCTTCCTGCTTATCGTGTTCGTGGCGCGCTTTAAAAAAGTAATAGATATAAATTATCCTTTACTTTCAATCGGCTTACTTTAGGCTAATAAAGGAATCTTTTGGCAAATATTTATTAGTGAGGTTCAGAATAAGAATTATTTGATGAAAGAGAAATTATTAGTGCTTGCAAAGGCGTGCCCTATTGTCAGCAAAAAATACAAGGAACTCGTCTGCGTAGCAGGAGTAACCGATAATGGCGATTGGCGAAGAGTTTACCCGGTGCCCTGGGAATGCTTCTGGAGCACATCCAAGAATTGCTTTAGAAAGAAACAATGGATAGAATACGAGTTAAGAAAGAATGAGCCATCAGACCATAGGAATGAGAGCAGGAAAATAGAGCACGAAACAATCAAATTGTTAAAAAATGAAGACTATGCTGATATAAGAAAAATTCTTGAAAAGAAATTAACCACTATTGAAGAACTCGTAAGACAAGGACATAAAAAAGTGTCACTCGGAGTTATTAAACCCGAAATTATTGGCTTCATCGAAGGGGAGAAGCAGGGACTTGACAAGATGATGAAAAAGAAAGAGCAGAAGAACTTATTCATGGACGACGCAGTCAGGATTGACCCTATGACCAAAAAATACAGCTACGTCTTCAAATGCGGGAACCCCGAATGCAAAAGCCATACCATGATGTGCGAGGACTGGGAATTATCAGAATTATACCGGAGATGTGAACAATACAGAAAAGCAGGTAATTATAAAGATGAAAATGAAGTGTTTGAAAAGGTCAAACAAAGATTCTTTAATGATATGATTAAAAAGAAAGAAATTTACTTCATTGTCGGAACGCATTACAGGTTTAACTCTTTCATGATAGTCGGGGTAATATATCCCAAGAACACGGACAAGTTTTAAATTGCAGTAACGCCAATACCCTGCCTCGTTAATTCCTTTGCTATTACGCCCCTATGGCAGAACTTGTTATCCTTTTCAAAACACATAATAGCAGTTCCTTCTTCTTTTGACTTACTTATTACAATATTTAATAATTCTTGTTTATACTTTAATGACTTTTTATAATTCTTAAATAATAATTTGTAATCTTCTTCCAACTCTAAACTCTTCCTTAATGAACCGTTAATTCCAAGCTCCTTTAAGTGCAAATATTCTACTCCCCTGTCATTTAAGTACTTCTTCAGCTTCTTTTTAGTGTAATCAAAATTCATACTGAAAGCATTATACCTGACATCAATCAAGCAATTAATATTATTGATTAATAATAAACTTATGAATAAATCAATACTCTTCTTTTCATAACCAATATCAAACAAACCCTTCTTAATCTGTTCTTTCTTACGGGCTATTTTTTCACTCCTAGAGGCAAAGAAAGGATAATTTTCATAAACATATTCTAATATTTGCCTCTGCGACTTAAACTTATTTATTATTTGCTTAATAGAATCATTACTTAACTTGCCGCACTTATTAACTTTGTAAAAATTACCTTCTTTCCTGATATAATTATTCTTAATCAATTTGTTTATTTCTCGGTCAATTACTATAGAATACGGCCCGAACTTATAAGGATGGAAATCAAACCCAATATTTAAACCATACTCTTTGTCCAATAAGAACAAAGACTTAAATAAATAAACTCTGGAACGAATATTATTATTAATTAGCTCCTGTATTACTTCAAGCAATACCCTCTGTCTTTTAGAAACCATATAATAAAAAATAAGATATCATATTTAATAAGGTTTAGGAAAGATTAAACTTCCCCTTCCCATGAAAACCTGTAAACTTTCGAAAAGCATTAAACTCCCCTCTTCCTTTATTTACCAATGAAGAAACTCCTTCCTTTCCTTTTAATCTTGCTCGTGGCGGGCTGCACTCAATCAGTTCCTCAGAGGGGTTTTTAATGAGATTCGTTCATGATTTTACTTTATTTAGGTTTAAAGCAATGAGTCCGGAAATAGTATAAGTTAAACCTGCGAGTATTAATGTGAACCTGCTGCTTATGAGTTCTGCAATAATCCAGGCACTAGTAGTGGATAATAAACCAATCAAAGAATTAACCGAATTATTAAGGCTGGTAATGCGGCCCATCAATTTTTTATCCACAACATTCTGCAAATAAGAAATCCTTCCAACATATACAGCACTAAAAAACACACCACTTAATAAGATATTAATTAAAGCCCAAAAAAAATTACCAGAAGAATAAGTCAAGACTAAAAACAGACCAGTTATTATCAAACCCCAGCTTAACAACTTCTTAGAATTAAGACTCTTACTTCTCATTATTAAAAAACCGCCAATAATCTCCCCAATAGCCTGGCTTGAAGTCAAGAAGCCGAAAAAATAAGAAGGCTGGTTCAACAAATTCTCTAAAAATACGACATTCCCTAAAACATTAATAAAACCCTGCCCTATCATAAAAACGCCGGAAACAATAAACAATAAACCAAGATTTTTATCCTGAACAACCACCTTAAAACCGTGCGCGAGATTCTTCACCAAACCCTTAACTGTTGTCTCTTTAACCTTAACATGATTAATCCTAATAAATAATAAGAAAATTGCAGACCCAAAATAAACTAATGCGTTAATACTAATCAAAAATTGAGAATTAGTCAAATTAATAATAAGGGTTCCAATTAAAGGCCCAATAAAGAATATAATAGATTCACTAACAGACAATAAAGAATTAACCCTCACTAACTTATTTTTATTAACCAAATCAGGCAGGACAGCATCCCTTGAAATATCACTCAGTTGAGATAAAACAGACTTAATAAATACAAAAAAATACAACAAATACAACGACTTACTAACATCCAAAAACGCCAAGTATAAGACAACAAAACCCGTAACAGCATCCAAGAAAACCAATACTTTCTTGCGATTAAAATCATCAATCAAAGCACCACCAATTAAATTAATAATTAAACCAGGGATTAATTGCACAGAAAACATAATGCTCAAATCAAGAATGCTGCCAGTAGCTTCATAAACCCAGACAGGCAAAGCA
>PEWF01000070.1 GCA_002779595.1 archaeon CG07_land_8_20_14_0_80_38_8
CAACCAAGTGATTCTTCATAAAGAATAATTAGCTGTTATTGGCATAAAAAAGTTTTTAATATTATTAACAAATCAGTCAAAGAAATGATTGAACGGGCAAGACTGGAGAAAATCAAAAAATTAATGCTCAAAGAACATGATTTTTTTGAATTCCTGGCAAGGGGAAGAAGGGGATTTGTTTACAAAATCATGCCTGATTTGATTGTCAAAGTTGAACGGGATGATATTGGCAGCCAAGGAAGCATTGAGAATGAGTATAATATGCTGGAGCAGTTAAAAGATTATGATTACTTCCCGAAAATCATAAAATACAACAAAAGTCTGCGTTTTCTGGTGAGGGAATTCGTTAAAGGGGATTTGATTGAAAAATACCTGCACGAGCAAAGCATTATCCTTGAATGCTTGAAGATGTGCAGAATCCTTGACATTAAGGGAATTAATCAGGGTGAGTTAACCAATCCCTTCAAGCACATCTTCGTGAATAATGGAAAAATTATGATGATTGATTTTGAGCGCGCAAAACCTGCAAATAATCCCAAGAATGTTTCGCAATTCGTGCAGTACTTAATCAGGAACAAGGCTGTAAAGAAGAGTGCTGAATTAATAAGCGCTGTCAAGAAATACAAGAATTCATGCAGCGATAAAATTTTTAATGATTTATTTCTTTTTGTTAAACTTAATTTTATACATTGAGAAGTAAGAATAGCCTGCAATTATTCCGGCAACGTACGCAATTAACGCTTCAAGTATTATCCAGAACAGGAATATGTATTCGTATGTTACAACGCTTAATGAGCCTATAAATATTGACAGGAATACTAAAATGGCTGATACGAATCCCACAAGTTCTGCCTTAATTTTTACTTTCTTGTTAATCCAATCAATAATTGACTTCTTCTTAGCCATTTAAACAAATATGATGCATTTAACATTTATAAATATTCATTTTTCTTCCTGAAAAGAAACCTTAAAAATAATTGCTCCTTAAATTATTCCATACATGAAGCTGAAAAAACCTTTCTTCTTAATATTTACAATAGTACTGGCAATTATAATTATGTGGCTAATCTGGGGGTTCATATCTTTACTGCTGACTTGTTTTTTCCTGTCCTACATGATTAAGCCAGTTTATAACTTATTAAGAAGCGTGCTGAGGAATAAGACATTAAGCGCTGTATTGTCTGAATTCTTATTTTTCGGGTTAATAATATTCTGCGCTGTTTTCATAGTTAACAGTTTATTGTCACAAATCAGCGAGTTAAGTTCGCCGTTCCTTGCAAGGAACATTTTCAGTCTGGAAAACCAGACATTGTTCAATTTCAACTTGTCAAACATTGATTTTGATAATCCTTTAACAAAAGAAACTATTTCAGCAGTTGGAAGCAACCTGCAGCAAATCGCTTTAAAAACTCCATTATTCATGATAAACATGTTCTTATTGACTTACATTACTTACTTTTTTGTCAAGGATTCAAAAGGGATTAAAAATAATGTTCTTAAAATGATTCCTGCAGGGCAGAAGGAGAATCTTAATAATTTTATCAGGAAAGTTGATTTATTGACAAAAGAAATTATTTACGGATACTTTCTTGCTGCAATATTTGTGGGGCTGCTGACTTTCGTATTATTAACACTTTTAGGAGTGACTTACTCTTTTGATTATGCTTTATTTTCCGGATTAAGTTCTTTAATTCCTGTAATTGGGAACTGGATTGTTCCATTATTCCTTGCAAGCTATTATTTCATTAACAAGAATTATTTAATAAGCATAGTATTGACTGCTTTTGCATTCTTAACAAGTTCATTGATTGGAATGTTCAGGCCAATAGTGAGCAGGAATCTTAACAATATCCACCCTTTAATTTTTATTATTGGCGTCGTGGTTGGGTTTTATTCTTTCGGCTTGTTCGGATTCTTAATAGGTCCTGTTCTTTTCGGAATTGTGCAGATAGGTTTTCAGGAATTGTTCAGGAATTTTTAGAAACCTTTAAAAGGCTGTGGGCTATTACTGATTGATTTATGAAATGCAGCATCTGCAACAAAAAAAGCAAGAAATTGTTCATTTGTGAGGAGTGCGGCGCGAAATTCTGCGCTAACTGCGGGGACGGCAAAAGGGAATGGTGTGATATGTGCCTGCAGTTTGAGGAGACGCAGAAAAATAATGAAAGCATCGACACTTAATGTATAAAAATTTTTAAAGCCACGGACTATTAATAGAAGTTTATGGGTGATTCAGGAAAAGTATTAGTCATAAAATTCGTAATCGCTTTCATGATACTTGCTCTTCTGATAAGCGTAAAGAATGTTATTTTCATAAATCTTGAAAATCTTGGGTTTTCTTATTTTGATGCCAATAGTATAAGAACTTTCTGGGCTGATTTCAAAGGGGATTATTTATACTTGCTTGTTTCATTACTAATAAGCATGATTATCGGGTTAAAGTTCAACATAAAAAGTGAATAATTTATGAAAAAAATTAAAGTAATATCCGGGATTATTATTATTTTTCTGCAGATACCTGCGTGGCTGCTGTTAACCAGCGAAAATAATCCTGTAAGCACTATTCTGGGAAAATATCCTTTTCTTGTTCTCGTGCCGATTGCAGGTTTGGGTATTGCATTATTTATCAGCGGCGCGAAACCAGCCAGTCCTGAGAAGAAGTAATTTATTGTTTAATAATTCTTTTTTGGAATTAATCTTTAATATTTCATTGTCAGCGTTTTGCGGCTGCAAATTGTCAGAACAAATAGAGCAGGTGAAATTATTATCAACTGCCCTGCCAAAATTGTAAACTGAACTGCATGAAGCGCAGTAATATTTTACTTCAGTGGTATGAACGTTCAGGGATTCATTATTTAATAAATTAATTTTCTGCTCAAAATTTTTAATAATATTCTGCTTTGCATTGTTCAGGTCCATAACCCATTTGCTGTTATGGTCGCAAAAATCAGGGTTCAGGGTTTTAACGCAGTTGATATAGCCTGACTTGTATAATTCGTAAACGATTTTGTTGTTAAAATCATTATTGGATACTGACAAGTTATCAAAGTAGAAGTTAATGTTTTTATTCTTTTTTTTAATGGTTAAATTCTTATTTTCCAGTAAGAATTCATAATTTTCTGCGCATGAAGAGCACTTAAAACTTGGTTCTTTCAGGTTAATTAAGATTTTCAGGGGTTTTTTGCACTTCAGGCAGCCAATCATGCAATACTTAGAGAAAAATTTGTTTAAAAACTTTTACTTTTCATCCCTGAAAAAAAAGTTTTTAACGTAATTCTTGGCAAGTTTTAGCACCAAAGCCCATACTGCGCTGAGGATTAACGGGAAGAACACATTCCTTAACAATCCGTAGCCAAGAATGATTAATATAATTGCAAGAATCACCACTAATAATACAGCGTAAACGTTCAACTGCCCCTTCTTCTGCTTGCAAAACATATAATGGTGAATACTTGCCGATTACTTATAAAACTTATCAAGCAAGCAAATGCATAAAGCATCTGCAGAAAAGACTAATATTTAAATAATTCTCATTAGTTAATATAATAAAAGAGATAAAATATGAAATTCGATTTTATTATATTGGGCGCAACAGGAATGCAGGGAAGAATTGTTGCAAGAGACCTTTTAGAAACAGGTTATTCAGTATTATTATGTGGAAGAGATAAACCTAGAGTTTCGCATTTCTTGCGGGTTTATAAGAAAAGAACTGGATTCAAATATATTGAAGCAACTAAAATCAGCACAATAATCAACGCCATAAAATACTCAAAATCAGATATTGTAATAAACTGCATTGAAGGAGATTGGAATTATAAAATTTTTAAAGTATGCGCCAAGCTCGGAGTAAACTGT
>PEWF01000072.1:0-2045 GCA_002779595.1 archaeon CG07_land_8_20_14_0_80_38_8
AAGAGTAAAGGTAAAATAATAAAACTGCTTTCTAATGAAAATATTAAGATTTCCGAATCAGAATCCAGAGTATTGCTGGATAATGATTATGTTGTTATTGGCGCTGGAACTTTTGCAGTGCTCGGCGACTCGACACAGTATCCTGACCCCTACACTATGATTACAGTCCTGCCTAACAGTGAGTTCAAGGTAAGCATAAAGCCTTGGGAGCACGTTGACAATAAGAATGACGAGCGCACAACCGGCTTTAAGATTACGAAGATTGAACTTTTAAAAGGTATTTTTAAGATTGACACTGGCGCAGTCGTGAAGGCTGCCAATGTGGAGTTCATATTTCCGAAAGGAAAAGGCACTGTCAAGATTGAGATAGTTGGAAACTCTTTGTATATCGGCGGCAACAACCTGAAGATTTCTGGCAGTTTCACAAAAACTCCGTTGAATGTGACGCAGTTCTCTGAATACATAATTGTCGGCAGTGATTTTTACAAGAAGAGCATGCTTGCCATGAATGAGGAAAATATGATGGACGAGCGCTTTATAGCAATTGATTCTGTACTTATGAAAGTCGTATCCAGTGCCTCGGATATAAGTCAATACAAGGATTCCGGCAAAATGTTTGAAACAATGGATAAGAACGCTGAATCATTCAATCCTGATGCGATTGCTAAAAATTTCGATACTGCGATGAATATGAATCCTGAAATGCTTAAAGGTATGAATTTAAGTCCTGAACAGGTTACGCAGATGACTGAAGGGTTAAGCCACTTGAAGAAGATTATGACTCCTGATAAGATGAGTGAAATAAAGAATGCGTTAGGCAAAGTGAAGAAGGAAGATTTGGTTAAGATGAACAAAACATCCAAGGATATTATGGCGTCAGCTCCGAAGATGGGCGAGATAATTAAGGCGTTTGAAGCATTAACTCCTTACGGCAGGCGGCCTTCAAAATTGGGCGAGTGCGAGGAGGCTGAAAACTAAAAATGGGTGGCATGGGTATGGGTATGTCGAATGAGCCTAGCGTTTTTAACGAGAACCACGTAAAAATAGGTTACGCTTTCGGAGACTGTTTTGTAAGACGAGGCGGAAGCAGGATACCTTTAGTCAGGCTTCCTGGCGCTGAAGAACTGATTTTAAGGGATGGAGATGTGATAGTTACAGGCGGCAATGGGCACGTTTCAGGAATAACATGCACTATTCCTGAAGGTTTGAGGGAAGAGCGCAATATGATGGTGTTCCCGAACAGTGAATTAGTTCTGCGCGTAAAAACTATTAATAGGGGCAAGACTCAGTACGACTTAATTACAAGTTTTGAACTTGTGAAAGGCTTGTTTCAGGTGTCAATAATCACTACTGGCAGGGTGGAGGATGCACTGATAATACCTTCAAGATACCCGGCAATAGAGTTTAAGCCTATGATGGGCAAGTTCGGAAGGGAGAAGAACGTTAATACTATTATAGAGTTGAATTTTGACAATACGCTTACGCTTTTTATGGGCATGATGACGATTGTGCATAAAGCTTCAGGCGTTGAAGCTAAATCTTTCGACCCGTTACGGCCAGTGAGCAAGCCTAAAATAACAGTCACAAGAAGCGCAATTTACATAACTGACATGGCTAAGAGCCCTGACCGCCGCGTTGAAACTATTATGAAAAAGTTCATGGAGCTCGGCAAGCACTCAGCCCGCACAAGCCTGGAGAGCGGTTACAAAGAGTATTCAGCAAAAGAGACGTTAGACAAAAGGCAGGATGACAGGTTAAAGCGGATAGAGCAGGAACTGATTAATGAGGAGTGCAAGAATAATCCTGACCCTAAAGTAATGGAATTTTTGAAAAACCAGCTGAAAAAGAAGCCTTCAATACTTGTAAGCAACGAAGACAAGAAGCTTTACGATAAAATACAAGAAATAAAGCCTGATATGAACATTTTAGAGTCGCCTCTGCCTGCTTACACTCCTATAAGCGAGTCGGACAAAGTTGTTGTCAAGGATGTCAAGAGGACAACCAAGAATTATGGGCAGATAGTTGCAGAATCTATGGAAAAGGAT
>PEWF01000072.1:2071-3754 GCA_002779595.1 archaeon CG07_land_8_20_14_0_80_38_8
GATGAACAAGAGCGATGCAGACTTAAATTATTATAAGAAGATGCTAAGCCAGGGTAAGAGCGTTCCTCCTGAAATGCTGGACTTGATTAACAAGCAGAAAGCTAATCGGGCTGCGCTTGAAGCTGGCGTCCAAACTTTGGGAAAGGATAAGGGCGTGACTGCCCAGACAGCGTCAAAGGATATTGACGAGTCGCTCGTTTACAACAAGATTGAAATGCACTTTACAAAGGTTGAGAAGGGAACAGAGCTTAACATGAGCGCTGCGCCCCCGGGCAAGGAGTACTTAATGGTTTATTTTGATGCTGTAAACAAAGGCAGCGGACAGGCGTTCATGTACCCTGATGAGGAGGCGAGGCTGATAGTTGACGGCGAAGTTATACCTTTGAGAAACTATCGGATGGAAACTAATATGGACGCTAACAAGAAATATTCTGGACAACAGTTATTCTTCGTCGTGCCTGAGAATGCCAAGGATTTCACGATTGAATTTGGCAAGAAGAGCCTTCCAAAGCAGACAGTCAGGATTAAAATTTAAAATTCAACGATTTTGTCGGACAAGTGCTCAGCGTCCTTGACTCTTTTTATCCTTAATCCGACATTCATTCCCTGCGACGCGCTTGATATTTTCTTGTTAAACTGTTCTATGCTTATCACTGCCGCTTCGACTCCGATAAGTTTAAGCCTCGTGCCTATATATACAGTGCCTGACTGGACTATGCCTTGCAATACCATCTCGTCGCCATCCGCAAAAGGCGATTGTATTAAAAATTCACCCATAAATATAATATGATTGGTTTATTTTTAAAATTTTATTTTTTTAAAAATATTTAAATAGTCAGAATAAATTATCAAAGGTTATGGGTTTTTTGGATGATGTTGCCAGCGGAGTAAAGAACGAGATTCAGTGGAGTGCTGGAAGGGAAGTTGTCGGAGCATTCAAGAAAGGAGTTGATAAAATTAAAGGCGGCGGCGCGCCAGGGCAGAAGAGGTGCCCGAAGTGCAAAGCTCCTATTAGTGAGGGCTTGAAGTTCTGTCCTAAGTGCGGCGCGAAATTAATCATTCAGTGCAGTGAGTGCAATAGTGAGTATCCTGTTGGCACTAAGTTCTGCACTAACTGCGGAAAAGCACTTTGAATGGGAAAATTTTTTAAGCTAGTTTTTTTCATTATTTTATTTTAATGATGAGAAGCTCGGAAGGCGGGACAATAAGGTTCAATTATGAGAATCCTTTGAATAATACTAGAATCAGGCATAATTTGTATTATAATATTGGCAATGTCATAACTGTTGAGGAAATTATTCATTATAAAAACAGTGAGTTAACTGATAAGATTATGAGCAAGCCTTTCGTGGACGAGTTTGACAGGGAAGAATACTTTCCCTGCATTAATGAACAATTAGGCCCTGTGGATTTGAGCGCTGAATATTCAAAGGATAATAATTTTAAGGTTAAGTTTACCGTTTTTCAGGATAATGGGGATTGCTGGATTAATGATTCTGCCCTTAATGGATTGGAGAATATTATTGGAATCAATTTAATGGTTGAAAATAATAATTTAATAGGGGATGAATATTTTAATATGATTGATTTGGTGGATTCTGAGGGGAATCTAATCTTGTATGATAATGTCGGGGTAAGTATTGGTTTAACTGACCCGCGCACGCTGGAGTATTATAAATTTTT
>PEWF01000111.1:0-12229 GCA_002779595.1 archaeon CG07_land_8_20_14_0_80_38_8
ATCCTTTAGGATGATAATCCTTACCAGGCTTCTCCCCTCCAAGATATAATTCTTTCTTCATATTATTGCCTCAATTAATCCTGTTTGAATCCAAGGAAACACCCCTAAAATAATGCAAGTCAGGCATAAAATAATTATACCTGCCTTTAATAATGAACCCGGCGCTTCATGATGCGCACCTGCGCATGCATAACTTACCAATTTTAAATAAGTCAATAAAGTAAGCAGAGAGCATACGAAGCACGCGCATAAAAGTAACGGATGAATATTGTAAGCAAAAGTGTACAAAAAGTATTCACCCACGAACAAGTTAAGCCCCGGCACTCCTGCAAGAGCCAGGCAGGAGATTAATATTCCCGCCAGTAAATAATTATTGAATTTAATGCTTTTGAAATCCTTTCCTTTCACTGATACAAGCAGCAGCAATCCTGCCAGTAAAAAATTGGCTAACTGAACAAATCCAAAATAAGCAGATTTTCCAGCCAGTCCGCTGATGCTCACATCAAGAATAACGTATCCTGCCTGAACGAGGAATCCGTAAAAAATATACTTGTTCAAATCATTTTCAGCCAGCGCCTTAATATTGAAAAATATTATTGCAGCAAAAGCCAAAAACAATAATAAAGAATAATTATTAATTTTTTCTGCAGATAAAACAATTAATGCACTTATGAATAGGAGAATAATAAATCCTTTTTTTGCCATATAATGTAAAATTTTACGCGCATTAGTTATATAATTATTGAAACTATTAAATTTAATTTCATTTATCATCCAATTCCGCTTTTTTAATCACTAAGTGGGCTGTATTCTCACCATCTTCAACAATTTCGGACTCAACAATTTTCAATTTCTTATCATAAAAAGGCGCGTTTAATACTAATGACTCGTACTCCCCGCCCTCGCCTGCAACATTAACTCCGTACTTCCTGTTCAACTCTTCCAGTTTCTTCAAATCATCCGCGCTTATCATCCTGTTAAGCCATGACTTGCCAAAACCCAGACCAGCAACTTTCACCAAAATGAATTCAAAACCCTCCCTTAACAATTCCTTTAATTCCAGCAACTGCTCCTTATGCCATAAAGGATTAAAAGTTTTCAAGCCCAATTCCTCGCAAACATTCTTAACCCTTCCCCGCTGGTAATTGCTGAACAAAGCGCCAGTAACTACGCCGTCCAGATGGAATTCCTTTTTTGCTTTCCTGATTAATTTCTTCAAATCATTTAATTCATCTTCCTTAACTCCTTTGGTATAGCCGAAAATTGCAGGAATATTCATAGCCCTGCTCTGCAGTTCCACAATTTTCTTCACAGGCTGGTGGAACATGAAACTGTCGGCATTCTCATTAATCATAGTTATCAAGCACTTAATGTCATAATTCTGCCTCATCATAACACTCAAAGCCAGATTGCTGTCCTTGCCCGAACTGTACAAAACCCCCAACCTCAGATTCTTCTTATCATAAAATTTCCTTAAAAATTCAGACTTTGTCAAAGGCCCGCTTAACTGCTCTAATACTTTGTCGCTCCTGCTGCCGTACTGCGCTGCTGTTTTCTTCCGCCACGCAATGCTCTTATGCACCTCCAATTCCTCAGCAGCGCGCCTGAGAATAATCTTCTTAAAATCATTATTAATCTTGAACTTTCCGGGAATCCTCAAACTCTTCCTCACCAAGTCATAATCAAGGAACGGCAGCCTTAATTCAATGTTGTAATGCATTGTTATAACATCATCCCTGTACAAATCCCTCTCGTACAATTCCTTCAAGCCGAGCAAACATTCATCATTAACATTATGCGCTTTTTCAAAACGCGCGTAGCCTGCAAATAATTCCTCGCTCCCCAATCCTGAGAATAAAACCTTAACTTTGTCCTTCTGCGCCAATTTGCCTGCATAAAAGAAAGGAATAGCCACGCCAACTTTGACAACATTATTGGACTCGATTAAATTGCATATTTTTTCCAAATCATTCTTAACCATTTCCTTGTCAAAATAAGCAGTTTTCAAGTCCAAACCATGAAGTTCTGCAGCTTTCCCTGCAGCTTCAATGTCAGGGCTTCCTTTGGCTCCTGCAGAGTAGCAGGTGAATTTCACCCCTAATTTTTTCAGAATAACTGCGATAATTGTTGAATCCACTCCCCCGCTGAACAATAAGCCAACCTTGACATTTTCAGGAATCCTCTTCACCACACTCTTCAATAGTGACTCCTTAACTAAGCAAGCCAATTCTTCAATGCTCTTGCTGTACTCCTTTCCCAGTGCAAAAAATTTCCTCTGCCTGAAAATTATTTTTTTAGTTTTCAAATCGTAAACCAGGATTTTCCTCGGATTCAACTCTTCAGCATTATTGATGCCCTGATTCTCCAATGCTTTCTTCTCGCTTGCAAAACAGAAAGGATTAATGGAGTACCATAAAGGCTTCACCCCGATTAAATCCCTTGCAAGAAAAACTTTATCATTTTTTATTAACGCAAAAGAATAAACTCCGTCAAGCAAAGCTAATGCTTTGCTCAATCCAATCTTGTTGATTAATTTTAATAATAATTCAGCATCATTTCCCGGATCAAGACTGTATTCCATGATTAATTCCTTGTAATTGTAAATCTCGCAATTCGCAGCAAGAACACTGCCCTCGTGCTCAATAGGCTGATTAACAAATTTAACAACTGCGTGCAATAAGTGCCCGAGTGAGTAATTCTTTCCTGTGACAATCCTTTCCCCATCCTTGCCCCTGTCATGCATGATTTTCATTCCAGTCCTGACTATTTCATTATGATTGCCAGTGTTGAACGCGCCGATTACGCCGCACATAAGAAGAGTATTACAATATTTCTTATTTTAAAATAATCGGTTCAACCAGTAAGTAACCCAAATCAAAACTGAACAATAACAGGAATATTGTAAAGTTTGAATATATTACTGATAATATTATTGCAGTAATTTCAAGAATTGGGCGGATTTTTAATAATTTTTTCAGGAAACCCTTTACTTTGTTCTTGTCCACTATTTCGGTATTAATCCACTCTTCTAAGTGGCAGATAAGTGCAACTATTACAACTATTGAAGCATTCATTTCAGGAAAGCCTAATAATGCAAGCGTTGCGAGCAAGGTGCTTATTCCAATATAATGGCTTTGGCTGTCAATTTTTCCGCTGAGGATTAGTCCGATAATGATGCCGAACCAGAAGCTCGGCAATGGAATAACAGTAATCAAATAAGCAATCATTATCCCGTAAGTTGCAGCGAATATTATTTTCAGGGTTTCATTAATTTTCGAGCCTTCATCCTCAGCATTATCAACAAGTTTAGTCAGTATTCCCGTGATGAACGCCAAAATTAAATTACTCATTTGAACCACTCCACTATTAAGCAGGCTATGAAATAAGGAAATACTCCGAACACCAAGAACACGCTTAAATAGGATAACAAGTTATAATTCTCTCCAGTGCCGAGCACGTTAAAGGAGCAGAAGCCATTAAGTGAATCGCACAGCACAAATTTTGCATTAAAGCCTGTAAGCGTCAAAAATATCATGCCGCTGATGATTAAAGTGACAAATAATTTCTCGCTTTCAGGGAAAAATAATTTATTAAAGTGCTTCATTTCTCTTCACACAATTTTTTCAGTTTACTCCACTTTTCATCCACTTTGCCCTGAATCTCTTCCAGTAATTTCTTATTCTTCAGCAAGTGCTTAAACCTTCCCTGCGTTTTAAAAAATTCAATAATTGGTTTCCTCTTTGCTGGCTCATAATTCAAAACATACTTCCCGTTTTCATATTCATACAATGGCCAGAAATTAGTTTCAGCAGCGAGTTTCGCAATTTGAACGCTCATATTAGTATTGCTTTTCCAGCCAAGAGGGCACGGGCTTAAAACCACTAAAATGCTCGGGCCCTTTGTGTTGAACGCTTTCTCTGCCTTATTATACAAATCAATTAAGTTGTGCGGGCTTGCCTGCGCTGCGTAATTAATGCCGTGCGCAATGGCAATCTGCATTAATTCTTTTTTCCATTCCAATTTCCCAAAACTGGCTTTGCCTGCAGGAGTGGTAGTAGTGTTCGCGCCCCTCGGCGTTGCACTGCTCCTCTGAACACCAGTATTCATGTACGCCTCATTGTCATAGCATAAGTAAACAAAATTCTGCCCCCTTTCCAAAGCACCGCTTAATGACTGCAGGCCAATATCATAAGTTCCGCCGTCGCCACCAATCGCAAGAAATTTCACATCCTTCCTCAATTTGCCCTTTTTTTTCAGAGCCTTATACGCTGCTTCAACCCCTGAAATAGTCGCGCTCGCATTCTCAAAAGCATTATGAATAAAAGGAGTCAACCAGCTAGTGTAAGGATAAATAGTGGTAGTTACTTCTAGGCAGCCTGTTGCGCACGAAACAATAATCTGCTTCTTCGTGGCTTTCATAACAGTCCTTACAATGCTGGGGAACCCGCATCCAGCGCAGCTCCTGTGCCCGCTTGCCAGTTTATTACTTGCCATTGCCAATTCCTTGAAATTCATTCCCTGCACCCCACGTAACGTTCCTGCTTCTTATTCTTAATCATGTTGTAATAAATATTTTTGATATCATCCTCAAATATTTCCCTGCCGCCCAGACCAAAAATAACACTATTAATCTTTTTAGCATTCTTCAAAGAATTAACCACTTCGCTCATAATGGGAGGATTCGCGCCGAAACTCTCACTCCTGTCCATGACTGTTATCCTCTTGCAGTGCTTCAAAGCATTCAATACATCATCATAAGGGAAAGGGCGGAATAACCTGATTTTTAACAAACCAACTTTCTCGCCATTAATTCTTAACTCATCCACGACGTCCTTCACTGCGCCGCACACACTGTTCAGTGCAACAATCGCGTAATCAGCATCCTTTAACTTATACTTTTCAACAGCAGAATATTTCCTGCTGCTCATCTTTTCAAAACTTTTGCACACAATCTTATAATCTTCAAGTGCTGAAATCATTGCCTCGCTTTCCTGCCTCTTAGTTTCAAAATAATAATCAAACAATTCCAGAGGGCCAATGGTTACCGGCTTCTTAAAATTCAGCAATGACTGTTTCGGCTTGAACTTTCCGATAAAATTTTTAATTTCAGCATCCTTTAATAATTTAATATTTTGCAGGCAGTGCGAATTAATGAATCCGTCCTGCATAATCATTGCAGGCAGTTTCACGCGCTCTGCAAGTTTCAAACCAATAAAAGTGTTGTCATACACTTCCTGCGCGTCCTCGCTGTATAATTGAATCCATCCAATATCCCTGCAGTCCATGCTGTCGCTGTGGTCGCAGTGAATATTAATTGGAGCGCTTAAAGCCCTGTTCACGACGTTCATCACAACAGGCAGTCTTGAACCGCTCGCAACACCTAATATTTCAAACATTAAAGCCAAGCCTGCACTGCTGGTTGCAGTCATGCTCCTCACTCCTGCAGCGCTCGCGCCAACAGCTGAGCTCATAGCGCTGTGCTCGCTTTCAACGAGCACGAATTCAGTATTAACATCCCCGTCTGCAACGAATTGCGCAAAATCCATCATAATCTCAGTCTGCGGAGTAATCGGGAAAGCGCTCACCACTTCAGGATTAATCTGCTTCATTGCAAAACTTGCAGCCTGCGCACCGGTTAATTCAGTCATAATTCACACTCCGTGTCAAGTTCCATAACAATTGCCTTAAAAGGGCATTCAGTTGCGCAAATCCCGCACCCTTTGCAGTAATCCAAATCAAAATGATTCAATTTCCCGTTCTTCACCTTGATGCAGTTTTCAGGGCAATAATTAACGCAGATTAAGCAGTTAGTGCACTTCTTCTCGTCCCTTTCAGGCTTGAAACTCTTCCAGTCACCAGTTTTATATTCTTCACTGTTTCCTGCCTTTGTTATCATTCCGCCTATTGGAATCTGCTTGTAATTCTTTTTCATTTACTTGCCTCTTTGAATGCTTCTTCCAAAGCTTTAACATTATTCCCGGCAATTTCTTTGCCTTTTTCATTGAAATAATCCTTTACTGTTTTAATCATTGAATCAATCATTATGAAATTGTCATAATCCGCAAGAGCTCCGAGGATTGGAACATTAGGCTTGTCCATTCCGACATTTTTCAGGCTAATCCTTGAAGCATTAATAGTCACGACTTTATTCCTGAAACCGTATTTTTTGTTGTACTTTTCAGGACTGCACGAGTCATTCACTATTAACACAGTGCTCTTCCTCATCAAGTCAAGGGCAATATGAATAAGGGTTTTGTCAATTAATAATATGAAATCAGGCTTTTTTACAGCAGAGAAACTCCTGATTCTCCTGCTGCTGATTTTGGCGTACGCTTTTACAGGCGCACCCATCCTTTCAGGCCCGTATTCAGGGAATGCCTGAATGAACAATCCCTGATTTGCAGCACTCTTGGCAAGAATTGAAGCAGCACTCTTCGCGCCCTGGCCGCCCCTGCCAATAAAAATATAATTCTTCATCTGGAAATTAATATTGTGAGGATTTTATTTAAATCTTTTTAAATAAGCATTTAATATTATTTCTAATGCTTGGCTGGTTCGGGAAAAAGGATGAAAAGAAAGGCAGTAAGTTCAGGTACGTATTGGCCCTTATTGTTCTGGGGTTATTCCTGCCGTTCATGATTATAGTATTCGCGTTCAGGCTATTATTCTCCAACAAGAAAAAATTATGAATTTTCTACACTATGTCTTCTTCAGCAATTACTACGAAGTCGCCGATAGCAAGCACTGCATTGTAAGGGATTTTTAATTCTCCGTCAGGAGTTTTTTCCAAATCAAAAGTTTTAGCATAAGGAGTAGGATTTTTCAAAACCAAATAAATAATTTCTCCGCTATTAGTTTCGAACAATAAATCATCAGTCAAGCCAAAAGTTTTACCTGATTGTGACACAACCGTCCTGTTCAATAATTTATCAGCCAATACTTTTTCTCCTTTTGTAGGCATTTTAATCATTCACCTCTTATGCAATCTATTATTTCAAAATAACTCTTCATTTAAAACATTTTCTCCCATAACACGAAAGTAACAATTACTAATAATATTATCCCAATAATTGAAAATAACACAGTTCTTGCCATAAAAAACATGAAAAGTGCTATAATAAAGGAAATAAGCCATACTAAGCGGTTCCACCAGAACACTTTGCTTCCGTCCAAAGGAGGTATTGGAATAAGCGCGAACAGCGCCATGTAAATATTAACATTAAGCATTAGCTGGAAAAAATCATTACTTAAAGGATATAATAATAAACTAATCAGTGCAAGCACAATGTTTGCCATAGGGCCGCTGAGATTAATCAAACCCCTCTCCCGCTGAGTAATATTCACATATTTATGCCCTAATCGTGAAACAAAAGCAGATGATGCAGTAATGCCACCCATTACTGCGAATATGATGCTTCCCTGCGAAGCAAAAGCAATGAGTATTCCAACAATAAATAATGAATAATCAAATGCGTATTTTATCTCACAGTCATACTTTTCAGCAACCCTTTTCTGGATGAATAATTTAATAATAAGGGATGCGCTGACAATAATCGCTGCCATAAAGAATTTCCCAATCCAAGCCAGATTAAGGAATAAGTTTGAAACTATGAGCGTGCACGCAATGCTTAAAGTGCTTAAAATAATGTCATTTATTTCCTGCCTTGTGAATTCCATTAAAATTATTAATCATCCTCGTATTAAAAAAAGTTTCATTAAGGTATAAGTGTATTCCATAAATTAAAACCTCCTGAAGCACTCTCCACGCAGAAGCCGGTATTCTTGTCGCACTTATAATCAGCCCCTTTATCCTCGCAGTGCGAATCCAGAGTGCATTCTTCATAAATCCTTAACTCATGGTCCGAGGAAACAACACTGTTCCCGTACGTTTTCTGCACAACAACATCCCACATCCCGCTCTTTTCAAAAATTACATTTGCAACCCACACATTTGAACCATTGGATTCCGCAATGCACGAAAAAAATTCACCATAAGGATTTGTCAAATCAAAACTCACACTGTCAGGGTTGTTAAAAATCCAGACAGCAATGCTAACATTATTACTGATTAATAATTCCCCAGCTGTCTGAATCTTGTCATTTGTAAGAAGGTTGAAAACAATAAAACCCATAATAATTAAGTAAATAATTCCTGCGCCAATGAGCAGGTAGGATTTTTTAATCTTAAAACCAGACTTTTCAGGATTTAAAGGATGATAATTGCAGTTAGCACATACCAGATCTTTATGATTAGTATAACTGCACTTAGGGCAGTCCCATAAAACTGGAAAAGTGCACTTATTGCACGTCTCAGTATTATTATTTTCACTGCCGCAAACAGGACAAGTCCACTTCACAGGATATTCCATTATAACAAATATCCAATTATTGTTTTATTATTAATTTTTCCAAAAACCCATAATTTTGTACAACTCGTAACCGCTAGTCTCGTAAAATTTTGAAGTAAAAATACCAATGATTGTAATATTATCATTAATCACTGGACTGCCAAAAGAATCAAGCATCCACACAGTTAATGAATCATTATCACTGCACGCGTCAAAAATTACGTAATCAGTCCCTGCACTGCTTGAATAATAATCATTCTCCGAGCATACCAGCGCATTAATGCTTACGCACTTGCCCTCATACTCGCTGGCACCAGCCAATAATTCAGGAATACTGGATGATGCGCACTGGCTAATAATCCAGTAATAATAAGGAATCACAGCAAATAATGGAATCAGCAGGAACGAGTAAGTGAATAATCTCACCTTTCTTGAACCTATCCTGCTCAATTTGTGCTGAATCACGTCCTTGTTCAGGAAAATGATGAGCGAGAAAATTATCACCAGCAGATTAGGGGCTGTTGATGAACTGTCAAAAAGATTGTAGGAATAAAAATTGTTCAAAGGATACAATAACATTATTCCCTGAGTCGTGAACGCGTCCAGTAATAAGTGCGACGCGAAGCCAATGAGCAGGCTCGTACTGAAACGCTTGTCTTTCTTGTAAAAAATCAGGGAAATTAGCAGGATGAACAATAATGAGTGAGTAAAAGTCCTGTGAGTAATCCCGATTAAGTAGTCAAAATCAGGCAGCACGCTTCCGAGAATAACACCCGCGAGTTCAAGATTCAGGACTTCACCGATTGCCAAGCCGAACAATACGTGAGTCAATAAATTCATAAATGAAAAAGAATAATTAATACTATTTAATGATTAGCGTTACTGTTATCGGCGCGAAGACCAGCGGGAATCTCGGGGCAATAGCCCGCGTTATGAAAAATTTTGAAGCAGCAAAATTATACTTAGTCAATCCTGAATGTGAAATAATCACTGACGAGTCAAGAGCAAGGGCAATGAGGGCGGAGGACGTCCTGAAAAATGCAGTCATTGTTAAGTCATTAAAAAAAGTGCCTGCGGATTACCTGATTGCCTCAAGCGCAAAAACAGGGACAGGGCATAATCTCCGCAGAGTATTCGTCACTCCGGAGCAATTGAAGCATGAAATTGATGAAAAACTCCACTACTCAATAGTCCTCGGCAGGGAGGACAAGGGATTACTTAATGAGGAATTAGAAGCATGCGACGTCCTAGTCCACATACCTGCTAGTAAGAAATATAAAACCCTGAACATCAGCCACGCATTAGCCATAATATTGTATGAATTATACAATAGGAAATCAGGCATTTCACAAGTGGCTAACAGGCGCGAAAGGAATGCAGTACTCATGCGCCTTAAAAGCGCAAGCGCGGAAGTGAGAAATTATGAAAATTTTGAAGCAATTTTTGAAAACTTGATGAACCGCGCATTCATCCGCAGGAAAGAAGCGCGCGCATTGGCAGGATTATTCAAGCACTTAAAAAAATAATTATTTCTTGTTCTCCAATATTTTCTGCTTAACCTGCTCAATCAAAGCAGCAGTGTCAAGCCCTTTCAGGCTGCTCTTCTCCAAATCGCCGCCAATATTATTAACTATTTTCATGAACTGCGCAGGGAATAAAATTTTGCTGCCTTCACCCTTTCCTAATTCTTTCAATGCCTGTATGTACAAGTACATCATTGCCTTGTTATCCAAGTCCTTTGCACCCCTGCCTAAAGCATCCATTGTAACTTTCTCAGCCTCGGCCTTGAACCTCTGCGCCTGCAATTGCTGCGCTGCAATCTCCTTGGATTCCATTGCTTCAGCAATCTCAATAGGAGGAGCCACGCTTCTTAACTGAACCATTGAAACGTCCACGCCCCATTTCCAGCTGTTATGCCTTATCCTTTCAACCAGTATGTCGTTTAATTTGCTGATATTCGCGAACACGTCCCTCATTGTCAGGCTCCCGATTGTGTTGCGCGTCTCGCTAGTTATCATATTATTGACTCCTTTCTCGTAATTATCAATCTGCAGTAATGCCTTTTCAGGGTCAGTAATTTTGTAATAGAACAATCCTTCAATTTCCAGCCTTAAATCGTCAGCAGTGAATGCTTCGTCAATGGTTAAATCCAGCATCCTTGTCCTTGCATCAATCCTTGAATACTCCTTTTCAAAGAAAGGAATCACGAAAACCCATCCAGGGCCGACAACGCGGTTGAATTTTCCCATCCTGAAAATAATGCCCCTCTCAAACTCGTCATACTTTTTGATGAAGAATACGTAAATAATTATCAGCGCTAATCCTGTTATGAACATGTAAAAAGTCCATGAGTAATTGTAAAAAACCCATGCAATCCCTATTAATAATATTAATACTATAAGAACCTCTCCATTCATAATCAAATACTTAATAAACTGACAATTTTATACTTTACTATTCAAATGTTTTATGACATTCACGCGCACTTAACAAGCAATGAATTCAAAAAAGACATTAATGAAATAATCAAAGAGTGCGAGAAGAATAATGTAATAGTAATACTTAACGGCCTGAACGTTGAGGACAATGAGGAAGTATTAAAAATCAGCAAGTCATCACCAAACATTTTTGCAAGCATTGGAATGCACCCGTCTTATGAGTATGACAGGAATTTTGAAAAACAAGCAATTCAGAACAAAGATGATATTGTTGCCATTGGCGAAGTCGGACTGGACTTCAAATACTCCAACAAGGAGGAGCAAATCAGTAATTTCAAAAGAATAATCCTGCTTGCTGAGAAAATTAACAAACCATTAATAATCCATTCAAGAAAAGCGCAGGAAGAAGTCCTGAAATTAATAAGCAATGCGGGAGTCAGCGCAGTGCTTCATGCATTCCTTGCCACTAATAAATTAATCAGGGAAGCAGCGGAATTGCCAAATACTTACTTGTCTATCCCTTCAAACGTTGTTTACAGCGAGCAGAGCAGGAATATTGCAATATTAGCGCCAATGAGCAGGCTATTGTGCGAGACTGACAGCCCTTACATGAACAAGAATGAACGCAACACTCCCCTGAATGTCATAAATGCTTACAAAGCCATTACAGCAATCAAGAAAATCAGCATGAAAGAAGCAGAATCAGCAATCAGCCTGAATGTAAAGAAAGTATTTAAAAATATTGAAATTATTAAAAAGTAATGATGAAGAAACTATTAACACTGCCTTTATTATTATTATCAATAAGTGCCTGTTTCGCGTTCAGCATAGAATTAATCCCTGCTGACAATTCTGTCAAGCCCGGAGGGATAATACATTACAATATCAGCATGACTAATGATTTGAGTTATGAAAAAACAGTTGTTCTTTACATGCTTTCAGACAAGTTAACCCAGCACGTATTCTTGCCAAGCTACCAGGTAAAAATTCCTGCAAATACTAAAACTGTTGTGCAGTTAAGCGCTGTTGTCCCGGTTGATTCCTCAGCAGGGAGGTATTATGACAGTATTTATTTCGAGATTGACAGCGTTGTGTATACCAGCCAGACAATATCATACACTGTTGAGGGTCCTGAGAAGCATTTTGACTTCAAGAGCATAAGCGTTCCCGCAGTTGTTGACCCGAGGTATCCTTTTAATGTAACCCTTCATTTTGAGAATAATTATTATGAGAAAGTGCAGAAAGTTTATGCTTCCGTTGCTATTTACAAGGAGGATGGGGACTCATTATATTATGATTTGAAAGTATTGGACACTCCTGAAGGCAACAATACTGCTGATATTGAAGTGAACCTTAACCCTTCCCTGCTTCCGACTACTGCGAATGTCAGGGTTAACATTACATGGTATGATTTAAGTTTCGGCTCAAAAGTTGAGCAGTTCA